>JADGQQ010000055.1 GCA_017881645.1 Clostridia bacterium | reverse complement strand
TAGGCACCGAAGTTGAAATTGAGGGCATTGAAGCCGAATGACTTTTCTCATCACTGTACTGGGACTGGTTCAGGGCGTGGGATACCGTCCTTTTGTCGCGCGCCTTGCGGACGATTCGGGCATCACAGGGACTGTGCAGAACAGCGGCGGCGTGGTTTTGATCCGGGCCTGCGGCAGCAGGGAATCGCTGGATGTTTTTATACAGGATCTTTCCCGGCGTGCTCCGACCGGAGCCTCCGTAAAGCAGGTTCTTACTCAGATGTCTGCTGAGGACCTTGTCTCTGCCGATTTTCAAATTATTGCAAGTGCCAACAATACGGAAATTACACCGGTTCTTCCGGCAGATCTCCCGATATGCGAGGCCTGCAGGCAGGAGCTTTTTGATCCGCAGAACCGGCGTTTCGGATATCCTTTTATCAGCTGCGTAGACTGCGGCCCGCGCTACAGCATCATGAAGACAATCCCATACGACCGGGATACGATCACCATGCAGAACTTTCCGATGTGCCCGGCCTGCGAAAAAGAATATAAAGGTGACGACCGCCGGCGCCATGCACAGACGATTTCCTGTAATGACTGCGGTCCGCAGCTGATCCTCCGGACCGGTGACATAGAATTGCATAAAGAGGCAGCGCTCTCCCGCGCCGTCGAGCTGATTCTCGGGGGCGGAGTTCTCGCGCTCAAAGGTATCGGCGGGTATCAGTTGGCTTGTCTTCCGGACCGGCCGGATTCCATCCGCGCACTCCGGACCTTCAAAATCCGCGACCGCAAACCGTTCGCCGTGATGTTCCCGAATCTGCAGGCCGTTCATGATATATGCCGCGTTTCCGCACAGGAAGAAGAACTCCTTTGCAGCGAAGCAAGGCCGATTGTTCTTTTGACGCCGGAGAAAAAAATCTTCTGCGATGATCTGACCGGAGGCAGCCGGTTTACCGGTGCGTTTCTTCCTTATACGGCTCTGCATCAGCTTCTGACGGATGCCTGCGGCCCTCTTGTCATGACGAGCGCGAACCGCTCGGACGAGCCGATCCTGTATCGGGACGAAGACATGTTTGGCGTTTCGTCCCCTCATCTGGCCGGAATCCTTTACAACACGCGCATGATCGTAACGCCTCTCGATGATTCCGTAGCCCGCATTGTGGCCGGAAGAACACAACTCATCCGGAGAAGCCGCGGATTTGTTCCGGGTCCCTTACCCATGCCGGCGACTTCCGGTCATACGATTCTTGCCATGGGCGGAGATTTGAAGAGCTGTTTCTGTCTGTATAAAAATGACAGGGCATATCTGAGCCAATATTTCGGCGACATGGACAGTACGGCAGTGAAGCAGAACTTCAAAGAGAATATTATCCGCATGCAGCGGCTTTTCCATATGCAGCCCGACGTCATCGTCAGTGATCTTCATCCCTTATACCAAACGGGCCGTCTGGCGGATGCCTGCGTCACCAACACAGACCGCAAATGGATCCGGATTCAGCATCACCATGCGCATGCCGCGTCTGTGATGGCAGAACATGATCTTTCATCCTGTATCGGTGTGACATTCGACGGAACGGGCTACGGAACAGACGGTGCAATCTGGGGCGGCGAAATATTCCTTTGCAGCAAAGACCGGTTTGAGCGGGCGGCACACCTCTCCTATACTGCACTCTGCGGCGGAGATGAAGCGGCACGCAATGCGGATCTCGCGGCGTTCTGCTATCTGAACGCTTCAGGAATACGGACGCCGCATAACGACGGCGACACCTTGCGGGCGGTGCTTGCGGATGGAAGCCGTACCTGGCAAACCAGCAGCATGGGACGCCTTTTTGACGCGGTCAGCTCTGTTCTGGGGATTTGTCATGTGAATTCCTACGAAGGCGAGTGTGCTGTCCTGCTGGAAAATGCAGCGGCGGAGGCTGAAGCCGCAGGTATAGAACCTTACGAACTGCATTTTGCGATCCATCCGGATCGGGACGGAATTACCGCGGATCCCGTGAGACTTCTGGGCGACATCTACAGAGCCGCAGAAAACGGCTGTGACCATAGAGCTCTGGCGCTTGGATTTCACAAGGCCATTGTGCAAATGACAGTAACGCTATGCTGCCGGATCCGTGATACATCCGGAGAAAACCGTGTGGGCTTATCCGGAGGTGTTTTTGCCAATACAATTCTTACGGAGGATTGCATTCGCAGCTTAGAGAAAGTAGACTTCGAAGTATACATCAATCAGGCGGTCCCGACGAACGACGGCGGAATCAGTCTCGGGCAGGCTTGGATCTGCGGACAGAAAATGAAACAGGAGTAAAAATATGTGCGTTGCAATGCCGGGAAAAGTTCTTTCTGTAGAAGGAACGATAGCAATTGTAGATTTCAGCGGTAATTCGATCCGCGCGGAAGCCGGACTCGTTTCGGTGCATCCGGGCGATTATGTGCTGGTGCATGCAGGATGTATTCTGCAAGTGCTGTCCGACGAGGACGCGACATCACTCGCAGATCTTTTCGCGGAGCTGGAAGAATTATGATCGATTACAGAGCCTACCTGAAAGAATATGACGGTCCGCCGGTCCGGATTATGGAAATCTGCGGAACGCATACGGCCGCGATTTCTCATAATGGAATCCCGAGTCTTCTGTCGCCTAAAATACAGTTAATTTCCGGCCCCGGCTGCCCCGTGTGTGTCACGGTGACCGAATATATCGACCGCCTGATCGAGCTCAGTCTGACAAAAGACACAGTGGTCGCGACATTCGGGGATATGATCCGTGTGACGGGAAGCCGGCAGAGTCTGCAGGATGTGAAGGCAGACGGAGCTCAGGTCCGGATGGTCTATTCGCCGCTGGATATGCTCCGGCTCGCTCAGGAAGAACCGTCGAAAACTTTTGTTTTTGCCGCAGTTGGATTCGAGACGACGATCGCCGTATATGCGGCGCTTCTGGATGAAGCCATCCGGCAGAACATTCGAAATATCCGGCTGCTGACATCCCTCAAAACGATGCCCCGGGTCATTGACTGGGTGTGCACGATGCAGGGCGGCATTGATGGATTTCTGGCTCCCGGACACGTCAGCGTGATAACCGGCAGCGATATGTATGAACCTCTGGCGAAGAAACACGGCGTACCTTTTGCGGTTGCGGGCTTCGAGGGCGAACAGCTTCTCATGGCGCTGTATGCACTGGTCCGCACGATTGAGCGCGGAGAGGGACGTGTCATGAATTTATATCCGTCCGTTGTTTCCGCCAAAGGAAATGAGACGGCGCAGCACATGATCAGCAAATATTTCACCGTCTGCGATGCGGCCTGGCGCGGTATGGGCGTTGTTCCCGATTCCGGCATGGTCCTCCGCAGGGAATTCGAAGGGTATGACGCAGGCAGTCAGTTCCTTTACTCGGATCACAGCCACCACCCCAAATGCCGCTGCGCGAAAGTCATCACGGGCGCGGAAAAACCAAACGACTGCGCTTTGTTCGGGACGCTCTGTACACCGGAGACGCCGCAGGGAGCCTGCATGGTCTCCACCGAAGGAAGCTGCTTCAGTTATTTTGTGAACAGGAGAAAAGCATAATGAAAATAACAATGGCCCACGGAAGCGGCGGCAAAGCGACATCCGATCTCATCTCGACCATTTTTGCACGTTATTTTGACAATCCGGTTCTCGCAAAAATGGAAGATGCCGCAGTCGTGCCGGGCGCGGCCCGACTGGCCATGACCACCGACAGCTTTGTCGTGACGCCGCTGTTTTTTGCCGGCGCAGACATCGGCAAACTCGCCGTCTGCGGTACGGTTAATGATTTAGCGATGAGCGGAGCCACACCCAAATATCTGACATGCGGATTTATCCTCGAAGAAGGCGCCGATTCCGGCGATATTGAAAAGATCGCGGCATCCATGGCGGATACGGCGAGGGAATGCGGCGTACTGATTGTTGCCGGCGATACGAAGGTTATTGAAGGGAAGGGCGGGATCTACATCAACACGGCCGGCGTCGGATTTCTTCCGGATGACCTTCCGGCCGTCAGTTCCGCTTCCTGTTCAAAAGGCGATGTGATTCTGCTGTCCGGTACGCTCGGCGATCATCATGCAGCCATTTTGTCCGCCCGTATGAGTATCACGAATACGATCCGAAGTGACTGCGCGCCGCTTCACGGCATGGTAGCGGCACTTCTTGCAAAAAACATCCGCATCAAAGCCATGCGTGATGTTACACGCGGAGGCCTTGCGACGATTCTGCACGAATTTTCCGTTGCCTCACGGGGCTGTATTTCTATCGATGAAGACCGGATTCCCGTGTCGGCGCAAGTACAGGGACTCTGCGGAATTCTGGGCCTCGACCCGCTCTATATGGGAAATGAAGGGAAAATGGTTGCTGTTGTAGCCGCCGGGGACGCGGATGCCGCTCTGGCTGCGATGAAGAGCAGTCCCTACGGCACGGACGCCGCGATCATCGGATCTCTTACTGCGGGCGAACCCGGCACACTGATTCTCCATACAAAAACCGGAGGGACCCGCATGATGACGGAACTCTACGGAGAAGGCCTTCCGCGGATCTGCTGATCCGGCTGACATTTTTCCCGTAATACAGGTAAATCATGAATTCAGCTTCATATGAAATTGACTTCTGCGCAACGTTTGATATGCTACATGTAGTATATCGGGACAGTTTTTGGCTGCGGCAAGGAGTTGGCATATGATTGTTATCGAAAACATCACGAAAACATATACGGGCGGCAAGGTGGCCGTCCGGAATCTATCCCTTACCGTTGAAAAGGGCGACCTTTTCGGCTTCATCGGACAAAACGGCGCCGGAAAGACGACAACCATCAAGGCTGCCGTCGGACTTCTTCCTTTTGAAGCAGGAGAGATCCTTATCGACGGACATTCCATCCGTCAGGACCCGATCGCATGCAAGAAACTCATCGCATATCTTCCGGACAATCCGGATTTGTACGAAGCGCTTTCGGGCATTCAGTATTTGAATTTTATCGCGGATATTTTTCGTGTCTCGAAAGCAGACCGTACCGAACGTATCGGAAAATATGCTGAGCGGCTCGAGCTTTCGACGGATCTCAACAGTCCGATATCGTCCTATTCCCACGGAATGAAACAGAAGCTGGCTATCATTTCCGCTTTTGTTCATGACCCGCAGATCCTCATTCTCGATGAGCCGTTTGTCGGGCTGGATCCGAAAGCGGCTTTCGCATTGAAAACCATCATGAAGGAATTCTGTGAGCAGGGGAAATCCATTTTCTTTTCAACGCATGTCTTGGAAGTAGCCGAAAAAATCTGCACCAAAATCGCCATTATAAAGAACGGTGAACTGATCGCCTGCGGATCTACGGATGAGGTTCGAGGTAAGCAATCGCTGGAAGAAGTATTTTTGGAGCTTACAGATGATGAGTAATTTTTTCATTTTAGTTAAAAACAACTGTCTTGTGTTTATCGGATCGCTGAAAGGCCGGAAAAGCGGCAAAACCATAACGGCGGCGGCCATCATGGGGCTCGTATTTCTGATGATCGGATTTTCCTTCGTGACGAGCGCAGTCGGACAAACAAGCGCGCTCAATGACGCAGGCGTTCCTGAACTCTCCATTTATATGGGCGTCACAAATGCACTTACGCTCGGGATTCTTTTCGGGCTTATGCGGTCCGCGAACGCACCGGTGTCGAGGGATGCGGAGCTTCTTCTGTCCATGCCGCTCCGGCGCGTTACGATCGTCTGCAGCAAGATTGTTTCCCAGTATGTTTTTGATGCGCCGCTTATGATCGCAATATTCGGTTCTACCGTAGTTGCATATTATGTGATCGCGAATGCAGATCCAGGCCTTCTGCTGCGCGGACTGATTCTGACACTGCTTCTGCCGATGATTCCGATTGCTCTGTCCTATCTGCTCGGAGCCGTCGTCGCTGTTCTGCAGAGAAAATTCAAAATGACCGGGATTGTTACCACCGCCATGCTCATGGTGCTTCTGATGGGCTACATGTTTATGAACTTCCGGTCCTCGAGTATCCTGGCTTCAATAGAGGGACTTGGAAAAAGCGATGCGCTCGGTATTATCGAGAAATTCGCACCTTTGTCCTGGCTGACGCATTTTGTTTTGGACGGAAGCCTTGTGCCTGTGATTTGTTCCCTTTCAATCCTGGTTCTGCCCTTCGCCGCGGGCGTGCTCTTGTTTTCCGTAAATTTCGGGAAACAGCGAGACACATACAAATCCGGCAAAAAGAGTCTTCTGTTTGCCTCCAGATCACCGAGAGCGGCTCTTCTGGATAAAGAAGTGAAAAGATATCTGGCCTGTTCCATCTATGTTTTTAATACGGCCTTCGGTCCGATGCTGCTTCTGGTCGGAACCGTCGTTTTCCTTGTCATGGGACCCGATGCGATTCTGCGCAATTTTCCGCCGGAGGTATTGGCCGTGCTCACGAATGATCTGATCTACGCGCTGCTTACCGGCATACTATGCTTCTTTGCCGTCATGACTGCAACGACGGCTTCTTCAATTTCTCTCGAAGGGAAGCAGCTTTGGATTCTCAAAGCCCATCCGATCCGGACGGCGGATATTTTCTGGGCGAAATACATGCTGAATATTCTTTTAATCGTTCCGGTGAGTGTGTTGGCGACAATCCTGATCGGCATACGCATGCGGATGAGTCTGCCCGCCATCATCGGGATGACGGCGGTTCCGGTTATTCTGAGCCTATATACGGCATTTATGGGTCTGATTATGAATCTTCTGTTTCCGAGATTTGACTGGACCAGCGAGACAGCGGTAGTCAAACAAAGTATGAGCGTAATGATGTCGCTGCTTGTCTGCACGGGATCCGCGGTCATTCCTTTTGTCGTGTTTTATACCGTTCTGCGGCAGAGTTTCGGCTTTTTAGGCTTATGTGCGGTCAGTATAATCATTTTCGGTCTGCTGACGGCCGGTTCGTTTCTTTTTCTGAAGACAAAAGGGAAAAGGATTTTTGAATCTCTCTATTAGAGCTGCAGGATGACCGGCAGACATAAGGGTTTTCTTACTTCCACTGTTCATTCGTATGCGATACAATAAGGGTACACTCTGTACCGATACCATACATGTGGGTTTCAGCCGAAGGCAGGAAGGCAAACGGATGGATTTTTTTCGCAGCATGTTCACGAACATGTCCGGCAAATCCGACGAGATTGACCGGCCGATTTTTACGAAGCCGTATGTCGACAAGACGGAAGACATGCTCGAACTGGCCCGCAGACTGGATCATGCGCCGGAGGAAGCCAAACCGCTCTTTCGAGACGCGATGGAGTCCCTCGCCGCCAAGATTATGATGCACCAGAAAGTTCATGTGCAGCTTGAAAAGAGCGATCTGCCGGTCCTGATTCTGTATGATGTTCATATTTTCAGTAAGGCCGGATCGACCACAATGGACTTCGTCGTTCTGTCCAACCGGTTTCTCCTTGCCATCTCCTGTCCGGCGCAGGAGGATGCGATGTCGTCGGAGACCTCCCGTGCCACGGCCGCTCCCGGAGTCCCCCGTCACTACTCGTCGAGCGAACACTCGGCCTACATTCTCACTGAACTGGCAAAAGCGGGAAGACACCTCAGCAAGAAGGATCTGCAGATGATCTGGCCGATTACCATCCTATCGGATACCGGAGACCCAATGAGTTTCGCGGATCCCGTGGATAGCTTTCCATCATCCTTCAGTCAGGCGTATCCGGAGATACATCGGGCACAAACCATCCGGCCGGATGAGCTGATTGACCGCATCAAGCAACTATATCAGTTTGACAAAGGCGCGTCATGGCTGACAAACCGTGAACTCTATGCAATATCCGATATTTTACTCGCATATGAAGAATCTGCAGCCGGGAAGGCAAATTATGAAAAATGAGACGTTACAGGGTATCAATGAATTTCTAGGCGGACTACCGGTGCTGGAACAGAGAAAAGAGCGTCTCCTTGAACGGCTCGTGGAGTCAAAGACACAACTTGTGCTGCTCAAAGCGAAATACGATACGAAAGCCGGAGCCGTCCTGAAACACGATGAAGAAGGCTTGTCGGCGGCATTCCGTAAATTTGCGAGTAAATATAACGGCAGGATGGATAAAGAAACGCAGGAAATGCTTGCAGCCAAACAGGAATATGATAAAGAGCGCGTTCACCTGAACGATCTGGAAGTACAGAAGCAGGAGCTTGACGTTCGCATCAAATGCCTCATGCAGAATAAGTCGGCATTTGAGCTTGAACTGGAACGCAGGGAAGTGGATATCGGAAGCCATGAGAATCACGATCTTTACGAGGCCTATATCAAGATTAAGATGGAAACGACGAAGGCCGCTTCACAGCTTGTAGAGAATGAAGAAGCATTAATTGTAGCCGGCAGAGTTCTCAGCACTGCGAGTGCTTCCCTTAAAGAGCTTGAAAGGGCAGAAGGATGGGTAACATCCGACATGTGGGGTGGCTCGGGCCTTGTTGGCCGGACCACAAAATTCAACAAAATGGACACCGCACAGGCGACATTCAATCGGCTTTCATCGCAGCTGAAAGATCTCGAACGTGAATTAGCGGACGTTCAGCTGGAGAAGAGCGTCGTGCTGACAACCATATCCTCAACGGAAAGAATGGTGGCGTTCTGGTTCGACAACATTCTTGCGGGACGGGATATCACATCTCTTCTTCGCAGCAATCAGGCGCAGATCCGGGCACTCATACACCAGATAACGGAGCTGATTGAAGTGCTTACAAAGAATGAAAACGAAATTCAGGCTCAGCTGAATTTGCTTGAACAGGAGAAAGACGCGCTTATCATAACGTGCCGGAGCTGTCAGTCGGAAGACGGTGAAGACACTTCGTGCGCTCTGCGGGGATTTTGAGTTAGCGTGTCCGGATGTACATGCCGTAAGCTGCATCAAACGGAGGTAGCATATGCCTTATCCATGGATGGATGCATATTTTCTAAGCAGACCCTGTACGCGCAAAGATTATCAGCAGGACTGGCAGGCAACACGCTATTTTCTGGATGACAAAATGTATGCCATGGTTGGAGGCGACAAATACGGAAAGCCGATTGTCACTCTGAAATGCGATCCCGTCTTTGCCGAAATCCTCCGGAGCCAATATCCGGACATTATTCCTGCGTATTACATGAATAAGCATCACTGGAATTCTTTGTATCTGGACGGATGTGTTCCGGACAGCGTTCTCAGGGACATGATTGATATGGCACACCGCCTGGTTTGGGAAAATCTTTCCGCCAAAACAAAGACAAAACTCATGACAGAAATCGAAATGACAGAATAAATGGCAGAATTCCACCGAAAACGAGTGCAATTTTGCGTTTTCGGTGTTCTATTTTGTGTTTTCATACTTTAGAACCTAAAATCTATGATATTATCAAATACACATGGGTCATTTTGAATATATGCAGACGGAATTTCAGCACAACGGAACGAATGTCGAGATGGAGGGGCTTACCATGAGCAGACTGTATCTAGTAACCGGTGCAACCGGTCATTTAGGAAACACAATTGTTCGCTTACTTCTTGAAGCCGGCGACCGGGTCAGAGTTCTTGTTCATCCGGAGGATGATCTTGAATCCATCCGCGGGTTACCTGTTGAAATAATTTACGGTGATGTTGTAAAGAAAGAATCCATGAAGGATTTTTTTGAAATAGACAACCCGCGCGATGCGATCGTTATACATGCAGATGAGGTAATCTCTTTTTCGGAACAGAAGGACGCAACGATTTTTCGCGTGAATGTTCAGGGGACAGTTAGTGTTACCGATATGTGCGTGAAGAAGCACATAGGAAGACTTGTCTATGTCGGATCCGTTCACGCCATTCCGGTAAAACCCAAAGGCACGGTGATCGAGGAAGTCGAGAACTTCAGCCGTGAACTCGTCGCCGGAGAATATGCAAAATCAAAAGCGGAAGCAGCACAATATATTCTGAGCAAAGTGAAACTGAACGGATTGAATGCAGTTATTGTGCATCCGTCCGGCACAATCGGTCCGAACGACTATAAAAATTCTCCGGTTGTACAACTGATCCGCAATTATTTTGCCGGGGAGATGAAGGCAACGGAGCGCGGCGGATATGACATTGCCGATGTACGCGATGTTGCGGCCGGTGTTATTTCGGCGGCGGAGCGAGGCATAAAAGGAACGAGTTATATTCTGTCCAACCAATTCATCAGTGCAAAAGTGTTTTTTGATGATCTGAACACCTTGTCCGGAAATGCGAAAATCAAGAAGGCAAAAAAAATCCGCAAGCCCCGCTTGCAGTGGCTGACCCGCAGGAAATCTTTAGCGGCCGATGCCCGGCCCAAAGTGATGCAAAAATCGTCCCCTGCAAAACAGGCGCTCTTCGCACTGTCTCCCGATGCAAGATACAGCCACAGGCGTGCCGATCACGAACTTCATTATAAAACACGTGACTTTCACACATCGATTAAAGAAACTGTACTCTGGATCGGAGAGCTGGAAAAAAATCCGGTTGAAGTTGTTGAAGTAAAGGAATGATCCTGATATTTTCACTTCAATGTTGTTTGGTAAATAGTATATTCGAAAAAGGCTTCATCCATTACGGATCAAGCCTTTTTCTTTTTTAGGAGAGAAC
>JADGQQ010000054.1 GCA_017881645.1 Clostridia bacterium | reverse complement strand
AGGCCGCTATTCTCGGCGGTGAAAACATACACATCATTGTAAGAGATAACGGCTGCGGTATCCCGGCATCTGAAATCGGCTATGTCTTCGATCGTTTCTATCGGGCATCCAATGCAGCCGGACACAAAGACGGATCCGGTCTCGGTCTGGCCATCGTTAAAAGTATCGTTGATAAGCATAGCGGAAAACTGTGGGTTGAGAGCTGGGAGAAAAAAGGATCGAATTTCCACGTTCTTCTGCCCGGCATGTAAAACGTCGTGACAACATATGATTGCTGTCACGACGTAATCGTCAAATGTGCTTCCGATACCGGATCAAAGCGGCTGCTTCCGATCAGGCATTCGCTTCAGGCAGTCCCTGAAGGCTGAAAAAATCATTCAATTCCATTATCAGCGAATCGCAGTCTAATCCATGAACAGCGCAAGCCTCTTCAATCGTCTCTCCGCTCGCCATTGCACAGCCGAGGCAGTGCAGGCCATTCTGTAAGAAAATCGGAATCGTTCCCTGATTCATATTAAGAACATCCGAGATGATCATATCTTTTGTAATTGTCATAAATACTGTCCTCCAAATTGTAAAAATGATTGAGTCTTCAATAACAGTATCATTTTCTTTGTTTCTTCGCAATACATACAGGCGCTCTTTGCTCATGCACGCATGCCTGCCTCACCCTCACGGACACAAAAATCCAATGCTTTATCAGCGGTCGTACAGACTGATACCTAAGCAGTCGATCAGGACAATCGCCGGAAAATCGTATACTTCCAGCCTTCGGATTGCCTCAGCACCGAGCTCAGGATATGCAATAATTTCAGAAGCGGTTATTCTTTGGGAAAGCAGTGCTCCCGCACCTCCGGTCGCCCCGAGATACACGGCTCCGTATTCCTTCATGGACGCAATGACTTCCGGTTTGCGCAGCCCTTTTCCCAGCATGACGGTCACTCCGCGAGAGATAAGCTCTGGTGCATATGCATCCATTCGCCCGCTTGTAGTGGGCCCTGCCGATCCAATGACACAGCCGGGTCTGGCCGGACACGGCCCCGCATAGTATATGGCCGCATTTTCAATCGCAAACGGAAGATCCTCCCCCTTTTCAATTGTATCGATCATTTTTTTATGGGCTGCATCTCTGGCCGTGTACATGGTTCCGCGCAGAAGTAAAAGATCTCCGGCACGAAGATCACGGGCCTGTTCCCGCGTGATCGGCAGATGAAGTATTTTCCTGGAAACGGGAGATTGTGACATGTTCGGTATCCTCCTATAGTCGGGCGTGTGCGTGACGTGTTGCATGACAGCTCATGTTAACCGCAACCGGAAGTCCGGCAATATGGGTCGGATATGTAAGGATATGAACCGCCAGTGCAGTTGTCTTCCCGCCAAGGCCGGCAGGTCCGATGTCCATCCGGTTAATCTCATCAAGAAGTCCTTCTTCGAGTTCACGGATATGCGCCAGAGGACTCTTTTCGCCGACAGGACGAAGAAGTGCCAGCTTTGCCAGCCGTGCAGCCATATCCATCGTTCCTCCGATGCCAACGCCCAAAATAATCGGCGGACAAGGATTGGGGCCGGCTCTTCGAACCGTGCCGAGAATGGCTTCACGTACGCCGGCAATTCCCTGGGAAGGACTGAGCATCGTCAGGCTGCTCATGTTTTCGCTTCCGAATCCCTTGGGAGCGACCGTAATATCCACATGATCTCCCGGAACGATATCCCACAGAATGACCGCAGGCGTATTGTCTCCCGTATTCACGCGAAGCAGCGGATCCGACACAACCGAAGCCCTAAGATATCCTTCGCGGTAGCCTTTTGCCACCCCCCTGTGAATTGCCTCTTCAATCGAACCGCCTGTAAAATGAACGTCCTGTCCAATCTGTATATACACCACCGCCATTCCGGTATCCTGACATATGGGCAGTGATTTTTCTTTGGCAAGAGATGCATTTTCGAGAAGTTCATCGAGAATAGCTCTCGGCCGCTCGTCAATTTCTTCATCTCTCATTCTTCGAAGCTGTGTCTCAATATCAATACCGAGAATCGTATTTGCCTGAATACACAGGGCTGCGACCTGATCCTCAATCCGATAAACGTCAATTTCGCGCATTTCGACCTCTCCTTGTGAAAAAAATCTTAAATCAATTTGTGAACTGTGCAAATTACGTCTTATTCTACTATGCAAAAACACGTAAGTGAAGTAAAATATTTGTATGTCGTATTAGATAGTCATCTATGAACCTTGTATCTGACCCAAATCTCTTTGACAAGCATAAAAATCAGACAGAAGGCTTGACATCTACCGTACTTACATATCATAATAACCCATGTGAATATCCCTGAAGGAGGCAAATTTAGTATGAATAAGACAGATTTGATTGATGCAGTTGCACGCGAGACAGATTTGACCAAGAAGGAGTCCGAGGCTGCTATCAATGCTACTCTCGAAGCCATTGTAGACGCATTATCCAACGAAGAGAAGGTTGTTCTGGTTGGTTTCGGAACTTTCGAGACCAAGAAGCGCGCTGCTCGCAAGGGCCGCAACCCCAGCACCAAAGAAGTGATCAACATTCCTGCTTCGAAAGCACCTGTCTTTAAGGCCGGCAAGGGAATGAAAGACAAGGTAAACAAGTAATCTCGATTTATTGGGAATTACGAAATTCATTGAGCAGTCGCAGCAATTATGCTGTGACTGTTTTTTTGTGCCCGATTTGGATGGTGTTATCAGGATTCTCCCGATGCATGTACCGACCCGTCAAACTTCTGCATAAGCAGTGCGGTAACCTCGTCATGCAGATGCTGCAGAATGTGAACATTCCGGAATCCCTGCTGGTAAAGCGATATTCGGCTGAGTGTGTAGCGAAGATTGCGTTCGACCTGTGAACCGGATATTCCGAATTCCTTCCCGGCAATCGGATACAGCCGTTTGGAAACCGTTGTCATCAGAGACGGATCCCGAAGACTCTGTACCAGAATGTACCGGATGATTCGCGTGCCGAGCAGGCCTCTGTCCATGTTATGCTTCGTCATGACCTCCTCCACCGTTTCAAGAATACAGCTGTTGGAAACCGTTGTATGATCCAGTTTCCTGAAGGCCTGCTTCGTAATATTATGCACAGCTGAATAGGCACCGGCACGTGCATCAATCATATAATGCATTCTGCCGGCCGTGTCGGAAATACCGATAAGTCCCTTGTTCTTCATCAAAGAATTAATGTTATCCAGAATCATGCGATCATTGCAAACAACATAAAACCCGATTTCTTTCTCGGGATACAAACTATATCCGAACGAAGACGGCGTGGTTTTGAGTGAACTGTCAGATGTCATATTGTTTCCCCCTTACGCTCCGTTTTGCAGAAGCAGTTTCATTGTGTCACGGGGGAAAAGTCAATTCAATATGATATATACGTAAGATATATAATTTCATAAAATTTCCAGAAAATCCATTCAGGACACGCGAACCTGTATACCACATATTATCAGTGGTCACTCACCATGAAATCGGCTCAAGATCAGCAATGTATCCGGCTCGGGGCGTATAGGATATTTTGAGTTCATCGCCCACTTTGGGCTTATAGATAAGCGGATTATAGTAAAATGTCTTCCCGTTGATCACAAGCGCATGGTTCAGAAACCTTACGGATTCCACCTGTCCGGTTACCGTACGATAGTCTGCTTTTACAACATTCACGCTGTCTAGAATACGCGGCACCGTGAAAGTCATCACCTGAACGAGGAATATAACCGCAAACAGCGAAGGCAGCAGAAACGAGATGCCTCTTTTGTTTTTTCGAAGCTGATTTTTCTTCGCGAAATGCAGAAAAATCAACATCAGGGTCAATGAAATCAGAAAATGGAGACTCAAATTTATAAAGTAGTACACCATAATCCTCTCTCACCCCTTTCAAGCTAAAATCGTTACTATTATCTATCCGGAAAACGGTCCGTGTCAAACAGAATCGTATGGAGAACATTTTACCGCACCCGACGGTGTCACAATATAATCCATTATTTCGTCATGCGCCTCCTGCGGGATTGCATCCATTTTTTGAAAATCATAACCGATACCCAGAAGAACCGGCCGCCTTTCTTCCGAAAGAGTGCGCAGGGAACGATCATAGAAGCCCTTCCCGTAGCCCAGACGAGCTCCGTCCAGGCCGAAGGCTAAACCGGGCACGCAAACTGCCCGCAGCTCTTCTATAGGGGTCTGAGGCGCCTTCTGCTGCGGTTCCCTGATGCCAAAGACTCCGTTGGTCAATGCGTCGCCTTCCTGCACAATGGAAAAAACGATCTCGTCTCCGTTCACTCTTGGCAGAGCCACCTGAAAACCCCGGGCACGTAAAAGTCCGATCTGCGAAATAAGATTCACTTCCATCCGGATTGGATAGTACAGACCGATGACAGCGCCTTCCGAAGTCGGGCCGCTGCATTCCGGCATGGATAAAATGTGCTGTATGATCCTTGCACCCGCCTGTATATCCACGGGAGATACAATTTCATTCCGCATATTCGCAGCGAGAATACGCAGTTCATTTTTGCTTTCAATAGATCGGGAATTTGTATTCATTGCGCTATTCATCCGACGGAGCCGCCATGGACAGAAATTCATCTTCATTGATGACAGAGATTCCAAGTTCCTGTGCCTTTGTCAGCTTGCTTCCTGCGGATTCTCCCGCTACAACAAAATCCGTTTTTTTCGAAACAGCGGAAGCCACCTTCCCTCCATGGGACAGGATCATGGCTGCCGCCTCATCGCGCGTCAGTACAGGAAGAGTTCCGGTAAGTACAAATGTCCTGCCCGCAAAACGGCTGTCGGATACTTGCACCCGTGTACCGCCGTCCAATCGTACGCCCTGCTTTTCCAGTGCATCCAGCAGGTGCCGCGTCTGTTCCAAGACAAAAAAGTCGACAATGGATTGTGCGGTAAGAAGTCCGAAGTCCGGAAGCGATGCGAGAGATAATACATCCGCATGCTGAATGTCACGCAGACTCCGGTAATTTGCAGCCAGTGTTCTTGCTGCCGCGACACCGACATTCCGGATCCCCAATGCCACAATCAGGCGATCCAGCGAACAATCTTTCGCCTTTTCAATAGATTGGAGCATATTCCTGACGGATGTATCCACTTTCTTTCCCATTTGAAGCAATTCGGCTTTCTTTTCATGGATAGCAAACAAATCGGCAACGCTGAAAATAAGCTTCTTTTCGAGCAGCTTTTCAATAACGGCCGGACCCAGACCATCGATATCCAACGCATCTTTTGATACGAAATGAATCATATGTCTGAAAAGCTGTGCGGGACAGTCCGGACCCGTGCACCGGCTTGCGGCTTCGCCGTCCTCGCGTACGACCGGAGCTCCGCAGACCGGGCATATGGCCGGCATCGAAAATGGCCGGCTGTCCGCAGGGCGTTTTTCAGATACTACAGACAGAACCTCAGGGATTACGTCGCCGGCTTTTTGCAAAATGACTGTATCGCCTTCCCGAATATCTTTCTCATGAATGAAGTCTTCGTTATGCAGAGTTGCACGGGCTACAGTGCTTCCGGCGATATGCACCGGTTCCAAAACAGCTACCGGCGTCAGTTTGCCGGTTCTGCCGACCTGAATATCAATTCGCTGAACAACGGTCTGTTTTTGCTCCGGAGGAAACTTGAACGCAATCGCCCAGCGCGGTACCTTACTGGTCTGTCCAAGATAAGAACGGTATCCGATCTGGTTAAGCTTTACGACCGCGCCGTCAATTCCGTACGGCAGACTTCCCCTGGATTCACCGATATCCATGATCGCCTGCCAGACTTCCTGCCCGT
>JADGQQ010000053.1 GCA_017881645.1 Clostridia bacterium | reverse complement strand
TTCATCTTCCGAAAAATGACGGATCCAATAATCTTCACGGCGGCTCGCCGTCGCTCCAGAATATATTCTGGGACGGTAAAGTCATATCGGCAAAAGAGGCAGCGGTATTCCTCACGGAAACACACATACAGAATGGGTTTATAGTGGAAGACGACGCTGTTCTCCTGACCTGTACATCGCAAGACGGAGCCTGCGGGTTCCCGGGCAATTTGGACGTTTCTGTCATGTATGCCTGGTCGGCAGATCGCACGCTTCTGATTGTCTATCGCGGCGAAAGCGACCAAGATACATTGTTTAATCCGACAAATCACGCATACTTCAACCTGCATGGACAGGACAGCGGATCAGTTGACCGCCATATTTTGTGGCTCAATACGAAAACAATGACGCGCAAAAACGCTGAGAATATCCCTGACGGTACTTTGGAAGATGTATCGGGAACGATATTTGATTTTACGACTCCTGCACCCATCGGACCCACGATGACAGACCCGAATCCGCAGCTTGTATCATCGAAAGGGATTGATCAGAACTATTGTCTTTCCACCCGTCATGACGCGGTCAGCCTGGCGGCAAGACTCACTGAGCCGAATTCCGGCAGGGTCATGGAAGTTATTACGAATTCGCCCGGAATTCAAGTCTATTCGGGCAATCATATCGGCGGGTATACCGGAAAAAGCGGCACGGAGTATGTGCCTTACGGCGGCGTCTGTCTCGAAACACAGCTTTACCCGGACTCCATTCACCATCCGGCTTTTCCGAGCCCGATCCTTCCGGCACACAAACCGTGTTTTTATATCACTGGATATCGTTACTTACTGGAATCATAAAGTACATTGTATTGGAGTTTCTCATACTCTTTAATCCAGGTTTTCAGCTTGTCCGGCAGATTGCTGTCCGTTGGATTGAAAACACTACCTTCACTGTCAACAATATATGAATTGCTGATTGCAGGGATATCGGCATGCATGGCAAACAGGAACTGCTGAAAAGGAGTTCTCTGCACGCCGATAATGTCGGATAAATAAGTGGACACATAATTATTGCTGATATAGGACTCTTTCACTTTTGCGAGATCCGAATCGGAAATATCATAATTAGCCCACACAAGAAGCTGTGTCTCGTTTCTTGCCATAACACTTAATGGATTGCTTGTATCCGCCTGTGTTTTCAAATAGTCAAGAAATCCGTCCGTCAATCCCGGTAGATGGTCGCCGTATAAGATGATAACGACAGGGTGATCCACTTTCTGAAAGTATGCAATCAAATCACTGAGTGCTTTGTCCGAAATGTGGAGCAGAGACAGATATTGTGTTGCCTGCGGATAACTTTCGGGAAGACATGGAGTAATTGAATTTTGAAATCCTTTCGCCGTGAACCCGCCATGGTTCTGAATCGTTAACAGATATTCGAACAGAGGTGTTGAAGGCGCTGTAACCTTATGTGATTCATAGGTATCGATAATGTACTGAAAAGCGGATGCGTCACTTATGTAATTGCGATATCTTTTAGCGTTCAAAAAAACATCTTCTCCGAGAAATTGATCAAAGCCAATCAATGGGAATACCTTATCCCGATTCCATCCTGTTTTGTCAAAGGGATGGACGGCCAGTGTGTCATAACCGTTGTCTTTCAGAATGCTTGCAAATGAAGTTACCGGATTGCGAATATATTGTTTAAAGGGATATGTTCCAGCTGGGAAGAATTGCATATTCATTCCTGTCAGCACTTCAAATTCAGAGTTGGCTGTGTTTCCGCCGAACTGCGAAGTTAACAGCGTTTTCTTGATTACATTGCTGCCGGACAGCGAATCCCAAAAAGGCATAACGGGTTGATTTGTCTGAAAATCCGCAATGTTGCGCAGGTCAGTAAAAGCTTCGCTCATAATCATGATAACGTCAGGCTGGACACCATCCGGTGCAATTGAAGGGGTTTCTGTATGATACGCTGCAAGCAGATTTTTCGCTTCGCTGATGGAATAGCCGTCAGGTGCGGACTGATAAAGGAAATTCAGGTTATAACAGAAATTCAACAGCACGCCGTTATCAAAATTATAATTAACAATCGTGTAGTAAAAAGTAACATGATGCTTGATCTGCATATCTCTGTTGAGAACAAATATATTCATGTAAAAGACAGTCCCCGCGATCACTGCGCCGACCAAAACGGCTCTCATCCAGAGACGGAATTTGGGTTCTTTGCCGATGAAAGAAAGCGCTGTCATACATACAAAAATGATGGATGCAATCACAACTTCTTTTGTAATAACAAAATTATAGTTTCCGCTGACTTTTGCCACAAGAAGAATGTTCGTCAGATCCCAGGGGAAAATAATCGTATTCCGGAATAGAATGATATAGTGCTCCGCAACACCGAAAATAAAGACAATCGCGGTCATGACGATGGAGCTGATTCGAAAAAATGGCAAAGCGTATAGAATCAGATATGGAATAAGAAGGAGCAAATAATTCCATATGAATTTGAAGCCGATAGCAGCAAACCAGTGAGGATTATAGTAAACGGAATTGTCCATTCGCTGCTGATAACAGGCCAAAACTTGAAGAATAACAATTCCCAAAGCCGGTAGGATCAGAAGACGAAGTACTGATAGAACATAGGGAATCTTGCTTTTTACTTTTGACCATTGGACCTTATACATTATGTCCGACCTCCCGGTATGTGTATATCCGTCATGCCTTAAAACTGTCTTTCAGGGAAACCGAGCGATTAAATACAAGATGACCTGCATTGGATTCCTTAATGTCTGCACAGAAGTAACCGAGGCGCAGAAACTGATAACTCGAAGACTTTATTGCCGCTGCAAGAGATGCTTCAAGTTTCGCGCCGGAAATGACGGTCAGAGAAGACGGATTCAAATGTTCAAGATAATTGCAGTCGGCCAGATCAGGCTCCGCGGTGTCAAAAAGACTGTCATACAGACGAACTTCCGCATCCACAGCGGTACGGGCATCAACCCAATGAATCGTTGCTTTAATTTTTCTGCCGTCCGTTGTATTCCCGCCGCGGCTGTCCGGATCATAAGATGCATATACTTCAACAATATGACCGTCTTCGTCCTTCTTGAAACCCGTGCAGCGAACTACGTAGGCTGATTTTAGACGGACCTCATTCCCCGGGAAAAGACGGAAGTATTTTTTGGACGGTTCTTCCATGAAATCATCGGACTCAATCCATACTTCTTTTGAAAATGAAACGGTCCGGGTGCCGGATTCCGGCTTTTCAGGATTGTTTTCAACTTCAAAATCTTCTCGCATGTCACCCGGGTAATTTTCGATGATCAGCTTAATCGGGGACAGGACCGCCATGACGCGATGTGCATTTGCGTTCAGATCTTCGCGGAGACAATGCTCAAGAAATGCATAGTCAACAATGCTGTTTACTTTGGATACGCCGTTTCTCTCGTGGAATACACGGATGGATGCCGCTGTGTAGCCGCGTCTGCGAAGTCCGCAGAGCGTCGGCATACGTGGATCATCCCAGCCGGACACAAATCCATTTTCGACCAGATTGCGAAGCTTCCGCTTGGAAAGTACGGTGTGATTGATTCCGAGACGCGCAAATTCGATCTGGCGCGGTTTGTAAGGCACGGAACAGTTCTGAATAACCCAGTCGTAAAGCGGCCGATGGGACTCGAATTCCAAAGAACACAGAGAATGCGTAATGCCCTCGATTGCGTCCTCGAGAGGGTGTGCAAAATCATACATCGGATAAATACACCAGGAATCACCCTGACGATGATGCTTCACGTGACTGATCCGGAAGATAACCGGATCACGCATATTGAAGTTGCCGGAAGCCAGATCGATTTTCGCCCGGAGCGTCATGCGGCCGTCTTCGAATTCTCCGGTCTTCATCCGGCGGAACAGTGCGAGACTTTCTTCGGAAGGACGGTCGCGGTAAGGGCTCTGCGCGGGCTTGGAAAGATCACCGCGCATATCTTTCATCTGGTCCGGAGTCAGTTCACAAACATAGGCAAGGCCTTTTTGGATGAGTTCCTCGGCATACAGGTACATTTCCGGGAAATAATCGGAAGCATAATAGAAGCGGTCTTCCCAATCATAGCCGAGCCAAAGAATATCTTCCTTGATGGCATCCACATATTCTTCATCTTCTTTGGAAGGGTTTGTATCATCCATTCGAAGGTTGCAGAGACCGCCGTATTTTTCGGCCGTGTGAAAGTCAATATAAAGTGCCTTTGCATGACCGATATGCAGATATCCGTTGGGTTCCGG
>JADGQQ010000052.1 GCA_017881645.1 Clostridia bacterium | reverse complement strand
TCTGATCGTAATTGATGAACTTGCAGACCTGATGCAGGTGGCTTCAAAAGAAGTGGAAGAGTCCATCGCACGACTTACCGCCATGGCACGCGCGGCCGGCATTCATCTTCTTATTGCTACGCAGCGCCCTTCCGTTGATGTCATCACCGGTGTTATCAAGGCCAATATTCCTTCGCGTATTGCATTTGCCGTCTCTTCGCAGGTGGACAGCCGCACGATTCTAGATATGGCGGGCGCTGAGAATCTTCTTGGAAAAGGAGACATGCTCTTTTATCCGCAAAGTGCTGCAAAACCGCAGCGCGGACAGGGTGCGTTTGTGTCTGATGGCGAGGTGGAATCGGTCATTGAATACTTGAAAGCACAAAATACCGGTACATACGATCCGGAAGAGGTCGAGGCCATTATTTCTGCTTCCCTAAGCAGTTCGCATGCTACCGGCGGCAATTCCAGCGACGAGGATGAATTACTGCCGCAGGCGGTTGAGATTGTATTGATGGCCGGCTGTGCTTCCGTATCCATCCTGCAGCGCAGAATGAATATCGGATATCCGCGTGCCGCACGTCTGATCGACCATATGCAGGACAAAGGCTATATCGGACCATTTGAAGGAAGCAAACCTAGAAAACTTTTAATTTCGCAGTCACAGTGGCTGGAGATTCAGGCAAAGGGAGGATAATGCAATATGGCGGCAACAATCATTTCGGGCAAGGAAATGTCGGCGCAGATTCGGGAGCAGATGACGGCCGAGGTACAGGATCTGATCGGACGGGGACAGGGGAATAAGGGTTTTTATCCCCCGGGACTTGCTGTGATTCAAGTCGGTGAAGATCCGGCATCCTCTATATATGTAAGAAATAAAAAGCGCGCCTGCGAGCAGGTCGGTATACTGTCGTTTGGCTATGTTCTGGATGAAACTGCCTCGCAGGATGAATTGATTGACCTGATCGATACACTGAACAAAGATCCGCGCGTACATGGTATTCTGTGTCAGCTGCCTCTGCCTGCGCATATGGATGAATTTGCCGTAATCTGTGCTATTTCTCCGGAAAAGGATGTGGACGGATTTCATCCTGTCAATAAGGGCCTTCTTTCCATAGGCAGAGAATGTCTTGTATCCTGTACTCCGCTGGGCTGTCTGGCTCTTCTGAAAAACCAGGGGATAGAGATTGCCGGCAAGAGGTGCGTCGTCATCGGCAGGAGCAATATTGTCGGGAAACCGGTCGCACTCCTGATGCTCGCGGAACATGCGACGGTTACGATCGCACATTCAAGAACCCAGCATCTGGCGGAGCTTTGCAGGGAAGCGGATATTATCATTGCAGCCATCGGCAGAGAAGGATTTGTAACAAAGGATTTCATTAAGCCCGGAGCCGTAGTCATAGATGTCGGTATCAACCGCAGCGCAGACGGCAAAGTACGCGGAGATGTACTCTTCGATGAAGTTTCTGAAATTGCGGGGGCGATTACGCCGGTGCCCGGCGGAGTTGGACCGATGACGATTACAATGCTTTTACAGAACACGCTTCATGCATATAAAAATATCACAGGAAGGTCGTGAAACCTGATTGGACGAGAAACTGATCAAGAAAATCCGCAGTGCAGAAATCATTTGTGTCGGTACGGAGCTTCTGATGGGACATACATTGAACACGAATGCCGGATATATCGCACGGGAACTTGCGGAACTTGGCATTCCGTCATATCGCCAGACGGTGATCGGAGATAATGTCGACAGGCTGCTTCTTCAGATTAAAGAAAGTGCCTCCCGAAGCGACCTCGTCATCCTTACAGGCGGTTTGGGACCAACGACGGATGATTTGACGATGGAGACTGCTGCGAAGGCTGCAGGGCTTCCTATGGCCTTCCACGAGGAAAGTTACAGGGCTTTGACGAAGATTTTTGAACGATTCGGCCGCGTGATGACGGAAAATAATATGAAACAGGCCGTTCTCCCGTATCCGGCAGAGATTCTTCCCAATACGAACGGCACGGCACCCGGCGCTATGTTCGACTGTCCGGCACCGAATGATGAAGATCCGCAGCATGCGGCTTCATTGATTCTTCTGCCCGGACCGCCGTCGGAAGTTGTACCCATGTTCACTTTATCTGTTCGGCCTATTTTGGAGGAATTGGCACCGTTCCGTTTCCGGACGGCGTATGTACATTTGATCGGAATCGGCGAGTCAGCTGCAGAAACACGCGTAAAGGACTTGATTGACGCACAGATTAACCCGACAATCGCCCCTTATGCATCCGAAGGGGAGTGTATGTTCCGTGTGACGCAGCGTATTGATACTGATCAGGATCCCGATCTGCTGACCCCGATGCTCGATGAACTTAAGATCCGATTCGGAGAACATATCTATGAAATTGGAACCCGTTCGATGAAAGAAGTTGCATATGACCTTCTTCTGGCCGGCGGGAAAACAATTTCTTTTGCCGAAAGCTGTACTTCAGGCATGGTGTCATCTGAACTCGGAGATATTCCCGGAGCATCCAGGGTTTTTACCGGATCCGTCATTTCATACGATAACCGTATCAAGAGGGATGTTCTGGGTGTTTCCGATGAAATCCTGTCATCATATGGAGCAGTCAGTGAAGAATGTGCCCTCGCAATGGCTCAGGGGTGCAGAGATCTGATGAAAACGGATATTGCGGTATCCATTACCGGCATTGCCGGACCTGAAGGCGGTTCGGATGAGAAGCCGGTGGGGTTGGTCTACATGGCTATTTCTGACAGCGAAGGCACGTCTGTTCAGAAAATGCAGGCGGTAGGAAACCGGATGCGTGTTCGCAGGGTCACCACTCTGCAGGTTTTTAATATGATCCGGAAAAGGCTTTTATGAGCAGCGGTATGGAGCCTTCACAGGATCTTCGCGACCCCGGAAATGAAAAGAGGAAAAAGCGCGTTCACAGTATCGCTTTGGCGACGTTTTTAATGGTCGTCGGCTTGACACTTTCGAAAGGAACGGGGTTTCTGCGCGAAATATTTGTCATTCAAATGTTTGGCGGCAAACTGGGAACATCCATTTATTCGGATGCTTTTTACTTGGGATTTCAGATTCCGGATCTGTTCTTTCAGCTGCTCGTCGGCGGCTCCATCCAGGCGGCGATTACGCCGACGCTGGCACGTGCGATCCAAAAAAGGGATATAAAACGAGGATGGCGCAGTATCAGCATTTTCATATCTGTCATGGCTGTTGTCATGTTGGGAACGGTTCTGTTGGGTGAACTTCTGGCGGACAAGGTTTTTCCGATGATCTACCTGTCTGATTTTCTGTCGCCGAACCACAAACAATACAGTACGGAGACGATTACTCTGGCTACACAGCTGTCCAAAGTGCTTTTCCCGCAAGTCTTTTTCATGATGCTTGCAGCACTTTGTATCGGTATTCTGAACGCCTATAGGAAATTCTCGTCCACCGCATTCGGCCCAACGTTTTATAATATTCTTGTCGTTTTGTCCATTGTTGTTTTGGGCGGATTTTCCACACAGTCGGTCACAAACGCCTGTATCGGCATAACCGCAGCTGCAGGGTTATATTTCCTTCTTCAATTCGTAATGGCAAGAGATGAAATCCGTCATTTCCGGTTTTCTCTGCAGATCAAAGACGAAGGATTCCGGGAATTGCTCCATCTTGCCATTCCAACCATGATTTCCGCTTCGATTATGCAGCTGAACACCATTATCATCTCCTGGTTTGCCGGATCATTTTCGGAAGGAACACTGACCTCGCTTCGAAATGCAACCACAACCTGGCAGCTGCCATACGGTATTTTTGCTGTAGCGGTCGGAAATGTAATGCTGCCGTCTTTGTCCGCTCATTTTGCGGCCGGGGATGACAAAGCATCCCGGAGTCTGCTTTCGAGCAGCCTGCGGAATGCTCTCTTTATGACGATTCCATCTACGGGACTTCTGTTTATTCTCAGCGGAGATGTAATCAACGGAATCTTTAACTGGGGGCATAAATACTCACCGGCTGCCGTCCAGGTAACTGCTACGATTCTGATTGGATACTGCATCGCCGTTATTATGCAGACTTTTGTATTCATATACAATCAGGCTTTTTACGCCATCGGAAAAACCAGGGTACCGCTGATTAATGGCGTACTGACACTCATTTTGAGCCCCATTTTCTGCAATCTGTTCATTGGGATCTTCCATGGTCAATCCTATGCGCCCGTGGCTTTGTCATTGTCCTATTCGCTGACTTCAACGATCAGTGCCATTGTTCTCATTATGCTTTATCGAAGGAACCGGAAAATAGCTCCTACGGGTATTCTTCCGTATCTTTTACGTTCTGCTCTGTGCCTTTGCGTAATGTTTCTTATTGTGTTTTCGCTCAACATGATTCCGCTGCATCCCTATGCAAAAATTTCGCAGCTTCTCTGGCTGGCAGTACGCACATTTGCCGGTATAGGCGGGTATTTGCTTGCGGCAAGGGTCATGAAGATGGAAGAACTGCAGTCGTTCATAGACAAGCTTCACAGAAGAAAATCAAACCGTACTGCATAGAGGTAAACGGGATGTCACTTTTTCATACGAATTGTCGAAAAGAATTTACAGATTTCGATTGACTTACCCGTATGCTATTTATATAATGAACACATAAAGAACGAATGTTCGACAAGGAGGCAATTATGGCAAAGGCGGATAAGACCCCGGGCAAATCGACTCATGAAGTATCACAGAGGGTGGATGCGGATCGCGCGCGTGCTTTGGACGCGGCGCTTTTACAAATAGAGAAGCAGTTTGGCAAAGGTGCGGTCATGAAGCTCGGAGAGCGTACGGGCATGCTGGTGGATGTCATTCCGACCGGCGCACTTACACTGGATATTGCACTGGGTGTTGGCGGAGTTCCGAAGGGACGTGTTATTGAGATTTTCGGACCTGAATCATCGGGTAAGACAACCGTTGCACTCCATATCATTGCCGAAGCACAGAAGAAGGGCGGCACGGCTGCATTTATTGATGCCGAGCACGCTCTTGATCCTGTATATGCAGCGCACATCGGTGTAAATATCGATGAGTTGATCGTATCTCAGCCGGATACCGGCGAGCAGGCGCTTGAGATAACCGAAGCACTTGTTCGAAGCGGAGCAATTGACGTTATCGTAATCGACTCAGTAGCAGCATTGGTTCCCAAGGCTGAAATTGACGGGGAGATGGGCGATTCACATGTCGGTCTTCAAGCTCGTCTGATGTCGCAGGCCCTGCGCAAGCTTTCAGGAGTCATCAGTAAATCCAGTACCGTATGCATTTTTATCAACCAGCTGCGTGAGAAGGTCGGCATCATGTTCGGAAATCCCGAGACTACTCCGGGCGGCCGTGCACTCAAGTTCTATGCATCGGTTCGTCTGGATGTTCGCCGTATTGAGAGCCTTCGCAACGGCAACGAAATCGTCGGCAACCATACGCGTGTCAAAGTTGTGAAGAACAAAGTTGCGCCGCCTTTCAAGGAGGCGGAGTTTGATATTATGTATGGTGAAGGTATTTCCAAAGAGGGCTGCATTCTCGATCTTGCTGTCCTTAAAGATATCATAGACAAGAGCGGCTCCTGGTTCTCCTATAATGGCCAGAGAATCGGACAGGGCAAAGATAATGCCCGCGTTTATCTGAAAGAGAATCCTGCAATCAGAGATGAACTCGAAGCGAAGATTCGTGCTTCATTGGTTCCGGTTGCCGCAAATGCCGAAGTATCGGTAGATGATCCGGCTGTTGAATCAGATATTCTTGGTATAGATTTCTAAATCATTTGGTTTTAATACCAATGATTATTTGTTGGATTATTGAATCGACAATACATGAGAGAAGGTATGTCTGCTTTGGACGACTCGTACAGAGAAGCTCGATTACTTGCGATTTCACATATTGGAATTTCTCATAAATCCAGCGGGACTGTTTATAATTTTCTGCTCCGCAAAGGGATATCCGGAGAAGTTGCTCAAAGTGTTGTTCATCAATTATCGACGGACGGCTACATTGACGATATACGAATGGCTCGATCCATCATTGCAAAACGCTCAGGACGAAGCACCGAAAGCCGCAGTGTTCTATTTCGAAGGATGCTACAGGCTGGCATTTCCCGCGAAGTCATGGATGCGATCAAAGACGAAGTACCTGAGGATCGTGATTCAATTACTGTTCTGACGGACGCAAAGCTGATGCCTGACTTGATGAGACAGATTTCTCTGGATTCATTTGATGCCGATATCTGGATGAATAAAGCCTTTCGTTTTCTTGTATCGAAGGGCTATTCGCCATCTCTTTCGATAGATACTTTGCGGAATCGTATTCGTGATGTAGAATAGACGAGTTGCATGAACATGTTTTGCATTTGCTTTCTATTGAGGAGACTTACGATTGATTAGTTCGCACAAGCCCGTATATGTCGCCATTATTTCTCTTGGCTGTTCCAAAAATCTTGTTGATTCCGAATGTATGACACGCATACTTTTGGATGATCAGATGCATCTTGTAACCGATCCGTCCGCTGCAAATGTAATTGTTGTAAATACCTGCGGTTTTATTGAAAGTGCAAAGAAGGAAGCAATCGATACAATTCTGGAAATGGCTGAATACAAGAAACCGAAAGGCAACTGTGATTTTCTTGTCGTAACCGGTTGTCTTGCTCAACGATATGCAGAAGATATCCGAAGGGATCTCCCTGAAGTGGATGAAGTCCTTGGCACCGGCCATTATCAGGATATTGCAAAGGCGATCCGGGCTTTGTACGGGGAATATGAAGGCCCGGTGGAGAACTTCATTGGTGAACCCGGCAGTCTGGCGCACATGCGAATGAACCGTGTCGTGTCAACGAATGTGTTTGCCTGGCTGAAAATTGCCGAGGGCTGTTCCAATCGCTGTGCATACTGCGCAATACCGATGATTCGCGGCCCATACCGGTCGAGACCGCTGGAAGATCTTGTTCAGGAAGCTGCTTTTTTGGCAGATTCAGGTTCAAGTGAGATTATCCTGACTGCACAGGACACAACAAGATACGGCATGGATTTGTACGGGAAGCGAATGCTTCCGGAATTAATCCGTGAAATTTCCAAAATTGACACGGTTCGCCTGATTCGGATTATGTACACGTATTCCGATGGAATCACGGATGAACTGGTTCGTGAAATCGCAGAAAACCCGAAAGTTGCGCATTATATTGATATGCCGATTCAGCACGGTGACGATTTTGTCTTGAAAAGCATGAACCGGCACGATTCATCGGCAACAATTACCGATTCCATAAACAGGCTTAGGAATAAGATTCCGGGTATTATTTTGAGAACGACTGTCATGGTTGGTTTTCCGGGTGAAACGAAAGAAGCCTTCGAAAATCTCTTAAAGAATCTCGATGTGTGGGCATTTGATCGTCTCGGATGTTTCATCTTTTCACCCGAAGAGAATACCGATGCATTCAATATGATGGGCAAGGTTCGAAAGGACACTGCACAGAAGAGATTTGATATATTGATGAGCCGTCAAAAAGAAATATCGATGAAGAGAAATGAAGCGAGACTTCAGCAAATTGTTGATGTAACTATTGAATCTATCTCTGAGGATGGTATATTCTACATTGGACGAAGTTTTGGTGAAGCTCCTGAAGTGGATCCATCTATTTATGTCGCAGCTACGAATGATCCGCTGGAAATAGGGCAATCGTACGTCGTACGCATTGTAGATTTCTCTGAATATGACCTTACAGGAGTAACGGAAAAATGAACACACCGAACAAATTGTCTCTTCTGAGAATTCTGCTTGTACCCATTATTCTTCTTTTTATGCTTCCGATTCACATATTTTCATTTGAACCGCAAAGCTGGAATGAATTTATCGCCCATTACGGGTTAGTCATTGCAGGTATTATTTTTGTCATTGCCTCGCTGACAGATCTTCTGGACGGCAAGATTGCACGCAAATATAACCTGATTACGAACCTTGGAAAGTTTCTGGATTCACTTGCGGACAAGATGCTGGTGATATCTGTTTTGGTTGCGTTGGTTGATACCGGAAGGATATCGTCGGTCTTTGTGATCATCATCGTTATCCGCGAATTTATGGTGACAGGAGTCCGTCTGATTGCAAGCGAAAAGGGTGTGGTTATGGCGGCCGCAATGATCGGAAAAATAAAGACGGTAACACAGATGACGGCGATTATTTATCTTCTCTTCGAGCCGCTTTTTAAATGGGCTGCTGCAAAGGTTTTAACAAGCGTGAGCGAGTTGTCCATTTCGTCCGGTGTTATGCTTATCGGCGATATATTCTTCGTTTCATCTGTTATAATGACAATCGTATCCGGAATGGACTATCTTGTTAAAAATATTGATTATTTCAAAGAAAGTCGATAAAACTTTGAGAATCAAAACAATTTTGAAAAGTTTTGGCTTTTCTTATTGACATTTTGCGAGTGTTCGGATACAAACAATGTAAGAAGATTGTTCTAAACAATCAACCAGGAGGTATACTAAAAATGTCAGGTGATCCGATTTTTGAAAGTGTTAAGGGAATTCTTGTTGAGCAACTGGGTGTAGATGGCGATACTGTATCAATGGAGTCTAACTTTGTTGATGATTTGAACGCCGATTCTTTAGACATGGTAGAGCTTGTTATGGCAATGGAGCAGGAGTTTGGTATTTCGATTCCCGATGAGGAAGCGGAGCGCATAAAGTCAGTTGGGGACGCCATTGAATTCATCAAGGCTAATGCTTGATTTTTAGCACCAGTGAACGCACCGGAGCTCCTTCTTTGAGGGGGCTCTTTGCATGTAATTTTGAAAGAGGGAATTATCTTGGAAACAGATAAAGACCCAACTTCTGACAATATGGAATACAACGAACTTGAGAATCTTCTCGGATACACATTTTCCGGGAAGAATCTTCTGCGTATGGCTTTATCGCATTCCACATATGCATACGAACATAAACAATTGAACGTGCAGGACAACGAAAGACTTGAATTTCTGGGCGACGGTATTCTGGATTTTGTTATTGCCGATGCTCTTTACCAGAGAAAGAAAAGCCGTGACGAAGGATACCTGTCCAAAACGCGCGCATTGATCGTCTGCGAAACGACACTTTCGGCTATCGCGGCGAATATCGGTCTGGGAGACAATCTGCTTCTTGGAAAAGGAGAAGAGTTCACGGGCGGCCGCCAAAAACCTTCGAATTTGGCGAATGCGCTCGAAGCTGTATTTGCCGCTGTCTATCTGGACGGAGGATTTGAACAGTCAAAACGAGTCATTCTGCATACCATGTCTGAATCAATTAATGCGGCTTTATCCGGCGATCTCGTTTTTGATTACAAAAGCCGCATGCTGGAACTTGCACAGATCAAAGGGATCGGACATACGATTCGCTTTGAAATATTGGATGAATCCGGTCCGGTTCACGACATGTCTTTTACATGTGCGGTATTTCTCGATGAAGAGATCATCGGGCAGGGAATCGGCCACAGTAAGAAACTTGCAGAGCAGGAAGCGGCAAAAGCTGCCTATAAAGAATGGATGAATCGTTTCTCATAATCCGAAATTATAGTATATAATTATTACATGTATATCCCGAGGAAGGATTGTATAACTGCATGCATCTGAAAAAAATTGAGATTCAAGGTTTCAAATCTTTTCCCGAATACACGCTCATCGAATTTGACAAAGGGATGACGGCTATCGTCGGCCCCAACGGCAGCGGCAAATCCAATGTAACCGATGCCATTCGATGGGTTCTTGGCGAACAAAGCGTTCGCACCCTGCGCGGCGGCAAGATGGAAGACGTAATATTTAACGGAACGCAGTCCAGACGCGCCATGAATTATGCTGAAGTTTCTATGACAATTGATAATTCCGATGGTCTTTTGGGGATTGATTATACCGAAGTACAGGTTACGCGCCGTTTGTATCGTTCCGGTGAGAGTGAATATCAGCTGAACCACGTGAATTGCCGTCTGAAAGATATCGTCACGCTCATCATGGATACGGGCCTTGGCAAAGACGGCTATTCAATCGTTGGACAGGGCCGTGTAGATGAAATTTTGAGCACGCGTTCCGAAGATCGCAGAAAAGTCCTTGAAGAAGCTTCCGGAATCGTAAAATACAAAGTCAGGAAAGATGAAGCCGAGCGCAAACTGCTGTCTGCCGAGCAGAATCTGATTCGTATTGCAGATATTCTTTCCGAACTCGGTGAACAAGTCGGCCCTCTTCAGGAACAATCAGAGAAGGCTCGTAAATATCATCGTATTTATGAAGAGTGGAAAGCTCTGGACATCGGTCTGTCGCTTCATATGATCGACCGGAATCAGGCATTTTTGTCTGCGTCTGCGCTCGAGACGAATTCTCTTTCTGAAGATATTCGAGTACAGGAAGACGCTATTATCGACATGAGGAACAAGAATCGCGACTTGTCGGAGAAATCCAATCATTTGGAAGATTCTCTTGAAGAATACCGTTCGCAGATCAAGAGTATTTCCGATTCCGTACATGGCATCCAGAGTTCTATTGCCGTTGTATCCGATCGAAGAAGCCAACTGACGGTTCGGATTGACAGCAGCGAAAACCAGGAAGGCAATGCGCAAACTGAAATGGATCGTCTCGAACTGGAGCATCAGAACCAGATGAAGAAAATGCAGTCACTCCGGACACAGAGAGATCGATTTGCCGAGGAACTTGCCGTTCAGGAAAAAGAAATGAATGCTCTGCTGTCCACTTTGGATCTTTCACAGAACCGGCTTGCACAGTTTCGTAAACGGATGGAAGATTTGCAGGAAGAACTTTTTGAGGACCGCGAGCAGGCGCAAAAGCTTGCATCTGATTTGATGATGATCGATTCCCGGGCAAAAACCCTCTCTCAGGAGAGAATTCTTTCCATTACGGAATTGGATGGTCTTCGGATAAAGCTGGAAGAATCGGATAAGAAGATTGCCGATCTTGCGAAGAAATCTGCAAAAACTGCCGCAGATCTGGCAGATAGAAAAGAAAATCTTGAAGCCCTCCGCAAAGACACCGGAACATTGTCTGCTTCGATCGAGCAGAAGAAACGGGAACTGGATAACTGCCGTTATCGGATCCGCACGCTTGAAGAGCTTGAAAAGAGCCGTGAAGGATATCAGGAGCCGGTCCGCAGACTTCTTTCGGCCGCAGAAAAGGACGAAACCCTTACAAAGTGTATTATCGGAGTTCTCGGAGAACTCATCCGTGTGCCGACCGAATACGAGACTTCCATCGAGATTGCTCTCGGGCAGTCCGTTCATCATATTGTTACGAAGACTGAAAAGGACGCGTCCCTGCTTATTGAATATCTGAAAACGAATCACATGGGCCGGGCTACCTTTATGCCGGTTGACGTGATATCAGCTCGTGAACTTGAGACGGGGTATCTTGAAACAGCCCGCAAGTCCGTTGGGTTCCTTGGCATTGCATCCGACTTATTGGAATATCCGGATCATCTCAAAGGCATTATCCGCAATCTTCTCGGGCGTATCGTAATTACGGACAATCTTCAAAATGCATTAAAGATAGCAGCAAAGACATCGCATTCCTTCCGGCTTGTATCTCTGGAAGGCGACGTAGTGAACCCTGGCGGGTCCATGACGGGCGGAAGCATACGCAGGCAGGGAACAAGTCTTTTGGGACGCGCACGTGAGCTTGAGAGCATGCGGGAGACAATCCCCGGACTTGAGAAGGGAATACTTGACCTGACAGCGGATAAAGAAGAAAAGGAAAAGCTGACAAAGACGGCAGCGAGAGAACTTGCGGCGCTCGATGAACAGCTTCATTCGCATTCTATGGACCGTGTTCGTACGGAAGCGGCTCACGGACAGCTTCGATCCGAGAATGATAAACTGCGCATGCGGATTTCTCTCATTGAGAAAGAAACGACTGAATTGGCATCCAGAAGATCTGTTATTGTGGATGATCAGCTTGAATGCAGGAAAACAATTTCCGACTGTGAGAAGGAGATCCTGTCGCTTCGCCAAAAATTGTCGCAGACGGACGAACAGAACAAGACCGTGCAGGAAAAATTGGAAGAACTTCGCGGTGACATAGGAAATCTTCGTATTTCCGTAGGTTCAATCGAAGAATCCCTTCGCGGAGCCGAGGCACTGGCCGACCGCATTATCCGCGAAAAACTCGGTCATTCCGACGGACTTGTCCGCAGGCAACAGGAACGCGAACAGTCCAGAATTGAAATAATTTCGCTGATTCGGGAAGAAGAAGAACTGAATCTGCAAAGAGATGCTTTTATGGTTAGTGAAGCGGAAGTGCAGACGAAGATGAAGACTCTTCAGCTTGAGAAAGAAGAACTCGAGCAGGAACTTGCCGGATTTATTGATCGTCTCACAACGGCGGCCTCCCGATTGTCATCTCTGCAGAGTGAACAGGCGCGAATGCAGTCGAAGACGGAACGGTTTGAGATCGAAGTCGATGAACTCAAGAACCGGATGTGGGAAGAGCATGAGCTGACATACGATAATGCACAGTCGTACAGTCTTGAACTGGACAATCCGCAGCCGGTGCAGCGTCGGATAACCGAACTTAAGAATGAAATCAAAGAAATTGGTCCGGTGAACCTTGGAGCGATCGATGAATACGAACGCGTAAACGAGAGATTTACCTTTATGCAGAAGCAGAAAGACGATATCGAAGCGGCCAAAGCGAATCTATCCGGAATTATTGCAGACCTGGTTGCCGAAATGAAACAGCAGTTCCTGACACATTTTGCACAGATTAACGAGAACTTCAAAGTTGTTTTCTCCGATCTGTTCAATGGCGGTACGGCGGATATTATCCTTGAAAATGAGGAAGATGTTCTTTCCTGCGGAATTGATATCCGCGCACAGCCCCCCGGCAAAAAACTGCAGAGCCTGACGCTTTTATCCGGCGGAGAAAGATGCCTGACCGCGATTGCTTTGCTTTTCGCCATTTTGCAGCTGCGGCCTTCACCGTTCTGTGTCCTCGACGAAGTTGAAGCGGCTCTCGATGACGTGAATGTCAACCGCTTCACTGACTTTGTTCGCAGATACACTTCAAAATCGCAGTTTATTCTTGTTACACACAGAAAAGGAACCATGGAAGCCTGTGACCGCATGTACGGTGTTACAATGCAGGAAAGAGGCATATCCAAGATTCTCTCGATGCGGCTGGGCGAATCCTGATTACGAAAAGTATTCTGACTTCCGATGTTAAGACCGCAGCACCTGCAGACATACGATTGAAAAGAGGTTATATAGATGGGGATTCTTGATATATTTCGCAAAGGACTCGAAAAAACCCGCGGCTTCGTTTCGGATGGATTTTCGAAAATTGCCGCAAAAATGGGCCGTTTTGATGAAGATATGCTGGAAGATCTCGAAACGCTTCTTGTACAGGCGGATGTCGGTGTCGGCGCCACGCTTTCGATCATGGATGCCATACGTGAAAATATTAAAAACACGGGCGATGCAAGCCGTGAATCCGTCCTTCGCACTTTATCCGAACAGATGCTCAGCATTCTCGGTGAGAAGAAGACTCTGAAAATCGAAGAAAACAATCTGAACATTATTCTCATGGTCGGAGTAAACGGTACCGGGAAAACCACCACGGCCGGGAAACTCTGTCTGCGTTATAAAGCACAGGGCAAAAAGGTCCTGCTTGCCGCAGCCGATACTTTTCGTGCCGCTGCAATCGAGCAGCTTGAAATCTGGGGCGAACGAACTAAGACAGCTGTCATCTCGCATGAAGAAGGCTCTGATCCGGCAGCCGTCTGTTTTGACGCAATCCATGCAGCCATTGCCCGGAAAACGGATGTTCTGATTATCGATACGGCCGGACGCCTTCACAACAAGCAGAATCTTATGGACGAATTATCAAAGATAAGCCGGATTATCGAACGCGAAGCGCCTTCGGCTCTTTGCCAGGCACTGCTGATTATTGATGCCACGACCGGTCAAAATGCCGTTATTCAATCCGAAGTCTTTTCCAAAGCAGTCAAACTGACAGGCGTCGGCATTACGAAGCTTGACGGCAATGCCAAGGGCGGAGTGGCCATATCTGTAGCCTACTCGGCGCATTGCCCGATTCTTCTTGCCGGATTAGGTGAAGGTGCAGAAGACCTGATGGATTTTGACCCGGAAGCCTTTGTTGCTTCGCTCCTTCCGGAATCCTAATTGAATTTATGGTCATTCAAAAAGGACGGATCATTGACAGCAGTAAAGGAGGAATCATATGTTCGCAGGTTCTGGTGATGCTAATCATATGCGTGATGCAATTCAGGTTGTTAACACGTACTTTGAAGCCGTTCGAATTCATGACATGAATTTGGCATTATCCTGTTTTTCCGACGGGTCATATGAACAAATGAATACGGATATATGGGAAAAAACACTTACCGACAGAATGGGAATCCTTGGGGAACCAGTAGATTGTAAGCTTACGTTAAGAATGACTTGGATAGTCCGAAAACCATCCCCGAAAAGAGACAGCGGAACCTACTTTACCTTAAAATATAAAGTCAATTATGCCAATTTCTCTTCGAAAGAGAAATTTGACTTGTTCAGGAAAAACCCGGATGACACGATCAAAATATTGCAGTGCAGTATCGACTGCAAAGGTCTGGACGGCCGCGAATAGCCCGGTATAGGTATCTCATGATAAAATCATACAAATTCATTCGTCTGCAAAGTAGAACTACTTGACAGACGATTTTTCTTCCTGTATCCTTAGCAAGGATCTAAGTGAGGGAGTTTTATGGAAGTCATTGATGCCTGCATGCTTCTGGATTTTTACGGTCAGCTTCTTACAGAACGCATGCGTTCTTTGATGGAACTCCATTATGCGGAAGACATGTCCCTTGCAGAGATCGCCGAGCAGGAGGACATCTCGCGGCAGGCCGTTTACGATTCTATCCATCGCGGCATCAAATCCCTCATGGACTATGAGAGCAAGCTTGGATTGATTGAGAGATTTACGAACCAACAGCAGGCTGTTCAGGAAGCGGTCGTTGCGCTTGAGAACAAAGAATATGTGACGGCCCATACGGTTCTTACAGAATTAATGAACACATTATAATTGTCCCTCCGGGACAGAAATGGAATTGATATGTTTGATAGCCTTTCATCCAAGCTGCAGAATATAACCGCACGTATGCGCGGTAAAGCCCGTGTAACCGATCAGGACATCACGGACATGATGAAAGAAATCCGCATGGCGCTTTTGGAAGCGGATGTGAACTATTCCGTAGTCAAAGCCTTTATTGCGAGCACTTCCGAAAAATGCAAAGGGCAGGATGTTTTAATCAGTCTTACACCCGGTCAGCAGATCGTAAAGATTGTTCACGATTCCCTTGTGGAGCTTTTAGGTTCAACTTCCGGCAAAATCACAGTGTCTCCTTCGGGCTTCACCGTAATCATGTTATATGGTCTGCAGGGTTCCGGTAAGACGACGACCGCAGCAAAACTTGCTCTCATGCTCAAGAAGGGCGGCAAGAAGCCCATGGTTGCATCGGTTGACGTGCATCGTCCCGCAGCCGCCAGACAGTTGGAAATCCTTGCCGAGAAGATCAGCGTCCCGTCCTTTATCATGCCTGATGAAAAATCTGCCGCTGTCATCGCCGAGAAGGCTGTGGCTCGTGCCAGGTATATGCTTTGTGACACACTCATTGTCGATACAGCCGGCCGAATGACCGTGGACGATGAACTCATGAAAGAACTGATTGATATCGGGAAGATTGTTAAGCCGACGGAGAAGCTTCTTGTCGTTGATGCAATGATCGGACAGGAAGCCGTTGCGATCGCTCAGGCATTTGAAGCCGCAATTGGTCTGGACGGATTCATCATGACAAAGCTGGACGGCGACGCCAGAGGCGGTGCCGCTCTTTCCATCCGCCAAATTACCGGCAAACCGATCAAGCTGATTTGCGTCGGTGAAAAGGTCGAAGATATTGAAGAATACTATCCGGATCGTATGGCCAGCCGTATTCTCGGTATGGGCGATGTACTTTCTCTGATTGAAAAAGCGCAGATGTCATACGATGAGACGGCAGCCAAAGCCACCATGAACCGCATTATGAAGAACACTTTCGATCTCGAAGACATGCTTTCGCAGTTCGAACAGATTAAGAAAATGGGATCCATGAAAGATGTTCTCGGTATGCTGCCCGGCGGTCTGGCCGGCAAGGTCAAGGATCAGGATATCGACGAGTCGATTATCGGTACCAATATGGCTATCATCCGCGCTATGACGAAGAAGGAACGCAAATATCCGCAGGTCCTGAATGCCAGCCGCAGAAAGAGAATTGCAGCAGGTTCGGGAACAACCGTTCAGCAGGTTAATCAGCTGATGAAGCAATATGAACAATCTACGCAGATGATGAAGCAGTTTGCCAATATGAGCAAAGGAAAAGGCGGGAAGGGCAAGATGCGCCGGCCGTTCTGACCCGACACATTGCCTTCGGGCATCACTAAGTCATTCACGCAAAAACTTGCGCGGATATAGAACACAAAATATGGACAAACAGTATTAGGAGGAAATGAATCATGGCAGTTAAAATCAGATTAAAGAGAATGGGCGCAAAGAAGGCTCCTTTCTATCGTGTGGTCGTAGCGGATTCCCGTTATCCCAGAGATGGACGTTTTATCGAAGAAATCGGCACATACAATCCGCTGACAGAGCCTTCTGAATTCAAAATTGATTCGGAAGCAGCATTGAAGTGGATCAAGAATGGCGCTCAGCCTACAGAGACTGTTCGGTCCCTGATGAAAAGAGCAGGAATCATTTCCTGATCAAAGGGAATGTTCTTGTTGTCTGATGAAATCGCAATAAATGAGGGGAGGAAGGCAGCAGCCTATTATTAGGCACGCTGCTGATAGAACTATGAGTGATTTACTTGTTACGATGGCTAAGGCTCTTGTTACAAATCCGGATGCTGTTACCGTAAAGGAAATAGATCGCGGAAGCACGGTTGTTCTTGAATTGTCAGTTGCCCCGGAAGATATGGGGAAAGTCATTGGAAAAGGCGGCAAGCGCGCGCAGGCCATCCGGACCATCATGAAAGCCAAGTATCTTCGTACGGGCAAACGTGTGGTCGTGGACATTGTATAATGAATGACGTCTTTGTAATCGGGAAATGTATCGGTGCACATGGAGTTCGCGGGGAGATCAAAGTTTTCCCGCTTACGGATCATGTGCGCCGATTTGATTCTCTTTCCGAATGTATGCTGCTTTCACCGGCTGAGAAATATGTCCGCATGGTCAAGGTGAAGAATGTCCGTCTCGTCAATGATTCGGTTCTTCTGACCATCGAAGGCATTGCTGACCGGGATGAAGCGCAGAAGCTGCATGGTCTATATTTTGCAGTCAAGAGGGAAGATGCCGCTCCGCTCCCGGAAGGCCGGTTCTATATCAGTGATTTGATCGGATGTGCGGTCCGGGATGACGAACATGGCATTCTCGGGCAGGTCTCCGATGTTCTGCAGACCGGAGCGAACGATGTTTTCATCGTCAAACGCAGCGGGAAACCGGATCTTCTGATTCCGTATCTGAACGCGGTCGTCTCGTCCGTGGATGTGTTAGCACGGAAAATCTCCGTTCAGCTGCCCGACGGGTTATACGAGATTTACGAATCATAAGGCTGACGTATTATCTGGAGGACTTCTTTTTGTGAAATACACAGTTCTCACACTTTTCCCGGAACAGGTTCGAAGTTTCCTGGAGACCAGCATTATCGGACGCGCCATAAAAAGCGGCATCCTTTCTTTGGATACGGTCCAGATTCGGGATTTTTGCGGAAATTCGTACGGAAAAGTGGACGATACGATGTTCGGCGGCGGCACGGGTATGCTGATGCAATGTGAGCCTGTGTATGCCGCATGGCAATCGGTCGCCGGCTCTGATCCGGAAAAACGTCCGCACACGATCTTTCTGTCGCCCAAGGGTACCGTATTCAACCAGCAAAAAGCGATGGATCTTGCAAAATATCCGCACCTTGTTTTTCTTTGCGGACATTATGAAGGCATCGATCAGCGAGTACTCGACACCATCGTCGATGAAGAGATCTCCATCGGTGACTATGTACTCACCGGCGGTGAAATAGCCGCATGTGTCGTAATTGATTCCATATCCCGCATGCTTCCCGGTGTCCTTCCGGACGCATCCGCATATGAGAATGAATCTCATATGGGCGGCGTTCTCGAAGCTCCGCAATACACGCGCCCCGAGACCTGGCGCGAAAAGTCCGTACCATCCGTATTGCTCTCCGGTCATCACGCGAAAATTATCGAATGGCGCAGATTATCCGCACTGTATGAGACATGGCAAAAACGTCCGGATTTGTTGGATCGTCAGGTTATTTCCGCAAGTGACTGGGAGATTCTTCTGGAGTGGAAAGAAGAGAACCAGAAACCGAATTTTCAGCCGAATTTTCAACCGTAAATAATACTTGCACAGCCAACATCACTGTGATAAAATTCTATAGGCTATAGGGGATGGTCCGCTGCCACAATCCGGCATGAACATCTATCGGAAGAGGAGGAACACATAATGGATTTAGTAAGAGCAATTGAGCAGGACAACCTGCGTAACAGTTTTCCTGAGGTTGGTGTTGGCGATTATGTCAAAATGCACCTGAAAATCAAGGAAGGCGCACGTGAGCGTATTCAGATTTTTGAAGGCTACGTGATTGCAAGAAAGGGCGGCGGTCTCTCAGAGACCATGACAGTCAGACGCGTATCATATGGAGTCGGTGTCGAGCGTATTCTGCCCGTGCATTCCCCCAGAATTGATAAGATTGAGATCGTCCGCAAAGGACGCGTCAGGAGAGCGAAGCTCTATTACCTGCGTGATCGTGTGGGCAAGTCTGCAAAGATTACAGAGAAGCTTACAAGGCATCACTAATATCTCTTGTTCAGACCCAATGGCTGCCCGGAAGTGATATCTTCACCTCCGGGCAGTTTTTTTAACTTGATTCCTATATAATAGAAAGAAAAAGCAGGAGTATGTATGGCGTTAGATATTAACTGGTTTCCGGGACATATGCGAAAAACACTTCGCTCCATAGCCGATCAGCTTTCGCTGGTTGATGTGGTTATTGAGACATGCGATGCCCGTATCCCGTTTTCCAGCCGGAATCCCGAATTGGATTCGCTCATTTCCGGTAAAAGAAGACTGCTGGTTCTGAACAAATCGGATCTTGCCGATGAGAAAGTGACGGCTGCCTGGATTGCACATTACAAAGAACAGGGAATTGTAGCGGTTCCCTGTGATGCTTCACATAGAAAAGGCCTGGATCTGATCCGTAAAAATTGTCAGCTTCTTTGCGCAGACATTCTTGAGAGAGCCAAAAACAAAGGCCGTATCGGTCGCCCGATTCGTGCTATGGTCGTCGGTATTCCGAATTCCGGGAAATCCACGCTCATTAATGCGCTCTGCAACCGGAAAGTCGCTATCACAGGCGATCGTCCCGGTGTTACCCGCGGATACCAGTGGGCACGGTCGGATTCCATGCTTGAACTGATGGATATGCCGGGTGTTCTGTGGCCGAAGCTCGCATCCAGAAGAAGCCAGCTCTGCCTGACCATTACCGGAGCCATCAAATCCGAAGTTGTCGAAATGACGGATGTTGCTTCCGAAGGACTGACCATACTGATTGACCGCTATCCGGTCGAGACCTGCGAACGTTTTCGTATTGACGCACCCGGAACGGAAGGATTTATATCCGATCCGGACGAGCGTTTTCTTGCAGCCGCAAAAAATCGCGGATGCATTCTTTCCGGCGGGCGCATAGACGAAGAGCGTTTTGCAGCAATCTTTCTGGATGATTTCCGGTCCGGACGCGTGGGTCGCATAACACTCGAAAGACCGGATCGTCCGGAATAATTCATTTTTGGAGGCAGCTATGACCCGTGAAGAGAAGCTCCATGAGAAGTTTGTCCTTTTATCTTCCTTCGAAATCGAAGCGAAGAGCAGAGGATTTCTTTTTTGTGCAGGCATTGACGAAGCAGGACGTGGCCCATTGGCCGGACCTGTCGTTGCCGCGGCATGTATTCTCGATGAAAATGTACCCATATACGGTTTGGATGACTCCAAAAAGCTCTCGGAAAAGAGACGGGAAGCGCTATATGAAGAAATCATCGTGAACGCCAGAGCTTTTTCCGTCGTTCGTGTAGAACCGGATCGCATTGATGAAATCAATATACTGGAAGCCACGAAGCTTGCTATGCGAGCCTGCGTAAAGTCTTTATCGCTGCAGCCGGATCTGCTTCTGATTGATGCGGTTAACCTGACCGGTACCGGCGTGGAAGTTCTTCCCATCATTAAGGGCGATGCGAAATCCAATTCCATTGCGGCAGCTTCGATTCTTGCAAAAGTCTCGCGGGATCGGATTATGCGCGAATATGATCTGCAATATCCCGGATATGGATTTGCCAAACATAAAGGATATGGAACAAGTGAGCATTACGCTGCGATTCAGGCACTTTCACTGTGTCCGATTCATCGCAGAACCTTCTTAAAGGGTTATTGCTGATCTATCTTCAGACTCGTCATTGTAAGCTATTGTCGCTATTTGTCGCATCATCGTTTCCCGCGGGATTCATTTTTGCCGGATACTGTAGACATCATCCGAAATGAATCGAATGGAGATATGGCATGAGCAGGAATCAGGAGAAAGCTCTCTGGGCGAAGCAAATCGGGCGTCAGGCTGAAGATGCAGTGTTATCCGAATTTCTATCGCGCGGATATTCGCTTCTCGCCAGGAACTATAATGTGAATCGATATGGCGAACTGGATCTGGTGCTTCATAAAGGTATGTGTATCTATATTGTTGAGGTTAAGAGCCGGAAAGATACCGATGTATACGGGGGTACGGAAGAATCGATCACCCGTCAGAAATTGCTTCGTATGACGTGCGCTGCCAAGGTGTTTTTGCAGGACAGAAAATGGGAAATGTACGATGTTCGTTTTATTGCCGGTTTTGTTACGCATTCTGCGGGCGGGTTGATTCAAAAAGTAGAAATTCTGCCAATCTGATGCAAGCCCCTTGAGATTTTCCTTCAAATCTGACTATAATGGAGCAGTTGGCACACGTTTTTGCACCGGTATGTGCAAGGTAACGTTAAATGAGTTTCTTAATTATTTGTGCCGCATGACATTACAACACCTAGCGCTTCACAAAAATGCAATATTACAAGGGGGACCCTACATGAGTTCTATTTACGAAATGAATCGCGGGCAGCTCGAAGCTGAGATGAAAGATCTGCTTGCCAGATATAATGATGTCAAAGCGCAAAAACTCTCTTTGGATATGACAAGAGGGAAGCCGTGTACAGAACAGCTTGATCTCGGCGCCGAGATGCTTTCATGCCTGAAGCCGGATGATGTATATGCAGAAGATGGCTCGGACTGCAGAAATTACGGGCTTCCGTTCGGAATTCCTGAAGCAAGACGATTTTTTGCACAAATGATCGGTACGAATGAGAACCATGTAATTATTGGTAACAACTCAAGTCTGACTGTGATGTTTGACACCTTGATGCGAGCACTGGTTTTTGGTGAGCTTGGATCAACGGAGCCGTGGAGCCATGTTGCAAACAGGAAATGGCTGTGTCCGGTTCCCGGGTATGACCGTCATTTTCTTGTGACACAGACTCTTGGATTTGAACTGATTGCCGTCCCTCTCAATGAAGACGGACCGGATATGGATATGGTTGAAAAGCTCTGCGCCGAAGATGCATCCATCAAAGGCATGTGGTGCATGCCCTTATACAGCAACCCGGACGGTTACATATATTCTCCGGAAGTCTGTGAAAGACTGGCTTCCATGAAGACCGCCGCCCATGATTTCCGGATCTATTGGGATAATGCATATGTGGTTCATCATCTTTATGAAGATAACAGAGGGACTTTACCTGACATTCTTTCCTTGTGTGAGAAAGCCGGGAACCCGAATCGTGTCTATGAGTTTGCGTCAACCTCGAAGATTACATATTCCGGCTCCGGAATTTCCTGTATTGCGGCCAACCCGGAGAACATTGCGCATATACGCAAGTTTGTTACGGTTCAATCCATCGGACCGGATAAAGTTAACGAGCTTCGCCATGTCCGGTATATTCCGGATCCTGCGGCACTCGATCAAGTGATGAAGCGCCAGGCCGAAGTTATCAGGCCGAAGTTCGAAGTGACTCTTGATATTCTTGAGAAAGAATTTGAGGGAACGGGAATTGCACATTGGAACAAACCTCTCGGAGGCTATTTTATAAGCCTGTTTGTTTATCCGGGTACGGCCAGGAAAGTTGTTGCGCTTGCAAAAGAAGCCGGAGTCGCACTGACACCGGCCGGAGCAACCTATCCGTATGCAAAGGATCCGAGAGATGAGAATATTCGAATCGCACCCACATATCCTTCCATTAACGATGTGAAAAAAGCTATTTTGGTTCTCTGCGTTTGTGCGAAGCTCGCAGCAGCCGAAAAACGCCTGGAGGAGATGTAACATGAAAGACACCTTTGAAAGCCCGCTGAATTCACGGTATGCCAGCAAAGAGATGCAATTTCTTTTTTCTCCGGACAACAAATTCCGGACATGGAGAAAGCTATGGATTGCTCTGGCTCAGTCGGAGAAGGATCTCGGCCTTTCGATCACTCAGGAACAGATGGATGAGCTGATTGCCAGCAGGGACAACATTAATTATGATGCTGCAAGCCGCGAAGAGCGCATTGTCAGGCATGATGTAATGGCTCATGTTCATGCTTACGGCGAACAGTGTCCGAATGCAAAAGGTATTATTCATCTGGGAGCGACGTCATGTTATGTCGGCGATAACACGGATCTGATTATTATGCGGGACGGTTTGATTCTCATCCGCAAACGGTTGATGCATGTCATAGCCAAATTGGCAGATTTCGCCGATACCTATAAATCACTGCCAACTCTCGGATTTACTCACATGCAGCCGGCTCAGCTCGTTACCGTTGGCAAGAGAGCTACACTTTGGCTGCAGGATCTGCTTTTGGATCTTGAAGAACTGACTTTTGTAATTGATCATATCAAATTGTTGGGCTGTAAAGGTACAACCGGTACACAGGCGAGCTTTCTGAACCTTTTTCAGGGGGATCATGAGAAAGTATTGCAGCTTGATACGAAAATCGCCGGAATGATGGGCTTTTCAGATACATATAAGGTGAGCGGGCAGACATACTCCAGGAAAATCGATTCGCGTATTTTGAATGTACTGTCGTCCATTGCACAGAGCGCACACAAATTCAGTAATGATATACGACTGCTTCAGCATTTGAAGGAAATTGAAGAACCGTTTGAGAGCTCGCAAATCGGATCTTCAGCGATGGCATACAAGAGAAATCCGATGCGCTCCG
>JADGQQ010000006.1 GCA_017881645.1 Clostridia bacterium | reverse complement strand
TCGCTGATACGAAGCGAACCAAGGAGCATATTCTGACTGAAAACAAAATCCGACTTGTCATAAACCGTAGATTGAATGCTTCCGGCGCCAATATCCAGAATCAAAGTACCATTCTGAATGATTTTGTCGAAACCTGTCATCAGTTCTTTGACAGCCAAATTGTGAAAGTATCTCTCCTGTGCATTATCCAGAATACGAATGGAAAGGCCGGTCCGAAGGCGAATCTGTTCTACGACAAAATCTCTGTTTTTTGCCTCTCGAAACGCACTTGTAGCAACACAAATCGCATCCTTAATCTTATATTCCTTCATTTTGAGAACGTACCCGGCAAGAATTTCACACAGTTCAGCGATCTGTTCGCTTGAAATTACACCGTTGCGATACGTTTCCGCTCCTAATGAGAGGAATCTTCGCACGGATTCTATTTCTTTCGGGTATTCTTTGCTCGCAACCTCAAAAACTTTCAGGCGCAGCGACAGCGAACCCACGTTGATGATGGCGATCAATTGCTTTTTGGCCATTTTGGTTTTTATACCTCTCAAAACATGTTAACCTAATCAGAATATTTATATTATACATCGTGAAAGTGATCCAAGAAACTGTGAATTGCTTATTATTGAAAATAGCGCTGCCGGGCAGCCGGTAAATGGATCCTGCACGCTGTATACTGACCTCCCGCTGTGTCTGGTATAATATAGGAACAACAATATGCAGACTGCATGCAAGCGAGGAAATCCTATGGATAATACTGCGGAAAACCCATCCCGTACTTCAGAAAAAGACAGCCTTCAGGCATCACGGCAAGAACTCGAATTGCGCCTGAATGATATGCTCGACGAAATGACCGAAAACGAGAATACCCGATTCAACACCGTACTCTCCCGAAAAGATTCACATACGGAGCACGTTGAGATCGTCATGTACCGTCATACGAACGGTTCCGGTCGTCTTTTCGGCGGAGCCCTCCTTCAGATGATCGACACGGTCGGAGCTATCTGCGCCCGACGGCATGCCGGAGCCGAAGTGACCACCGTCGCCATCGATAACTTATCTTTTAAAGCACCTGCCGCACTTAATTCCACCATTCTTCTTGTTGCCGAAGTCGAACAGGTCGGCCGCACCTCTCTCAAAGTAAAAGTCACAACCTATGTCGAGCAGCTGAACGGACGGCGTGACGAAATTAACATTGCATATATGACTTTTGTTGCAATGGATCGATACAATCACCCCACTCCGGTTCCGAGGCTTTTGGAATTGCAATGAGCATCCTGTTTAGGCGCCTCGCGCCACGGATACGTATCTCTTCTACCGAAGAAGCCCGGTCGCCCGGGCTTCTCTCAAGGAATGTAAGGATGCCTTTCCCCGAGCTTTTCCGCAGGGTCGAAGACCCGAGGACTGAAGCGAGGAAAAGGCCATCCTTACATTCCCGGCATGATTATCTCATCCGGATTTTTCCCCGGTGGAATCATAGGGTACACAAGTTCCTGTACATCCAGCATTACGTGAAGTACATAGGGTTCTTTTGATGCGAGCATCTTTGCAAGGTTGTCCCTGAATTCCTGTGCATTTGTAGCACGTCCGCCCTGCAGTCCGTAAGCATCGGCAATTTGAATAAAGTTCGGATTATTGTCGAGAATCGACTGGCTGTATCTTTTTCCGAAGAAAAGTTCCTGCCATTGGCGAACCATACCCAACTGCTGGTTATCCATGATAATGACCTTCACATTCAATCCAAGGTTTTTTAGCGGACCAAACTCCTGTATGGTCATCTGGATGCCGCCGTCACCCACAAAGAGAATAACCGGGCGATCGGGTGCTGCAATGGCTGCACCGATTGCTGCAGGCAGACCGAATCCCATGGTTCCGAGTCCGCCCGATGTCAGGAAGGATCTCGGTGACTCGATTTCGAAGTACTGAGCCGCAAACATCTGATGCTGACCGACGTCTGTTACCAGGATCGGATTCATTCCTTTGTAGGCCTGCGACACTTCGTGTACGACAGCTTCCGGCAGAAGCTTGTCATTCAGGCAAACCAGCTCGTCTGTAATTTTATGAAAACGGTCCGCTTTGATCTGCAGAGAAGAAATCCACTCAGCCCATGCTGTTTTGAAATTATAATCTGGCATATGCCGGAGCACATGGCTGAAGAAATTCGCAGCATCGTCTTCAATCTCGATGGTCGGGCGAATATTTTTCCCTATTTCTGCAGGATCGATATCCACGTGAATGACTACGCGGTCTTTGTTTGTGTTGTATTTTGCCGGGTCTCCGATAATACGGTCGGATATGCGGCATCCTACTACCAAAAGCAGATCACAGTTGCCGATACACGAGTTTGCCTGCGGGGTACCATGCATGCCGACCATTCCCAAATACTGCGGATGGTGACTGTCAATTACGCCTTTCGCCATCATGGAAGTTGCAACCGGAATACCGGTTTCTTCCACAAAACGCTGCATCAGCTGGCTTGCGCCGTCTGAAATTATGACTCCGCCGCCTGCCAGCAGCAACGGACGTTTTGATTTTTTTAATGCTTCAAATACGGAAAGCACCTGTGTTTCGACCTTTTTGCGCGGCGGACGATGGCGCATAATTCCAGCACCGGCCGACGCTTTTTCCGGTATTTCCATTGCAAGAATATCTTTCGGTACGTTGACAAGAACCGGTCCGGGTCTTCCCTCTGTCGTGAGATTCCAGGCCTCTTCCAATGTGGACTGAAGATCCGCCGGATCCATGACAAGATAATTATATTTTGTGATCGGCTGGGTAATGCCGGTAATATCCGCTTCCTGAAAAGCATCTTTGCCTGTGCAATTGCGGGCGACTGCTCCGGTAATAGCCAAAAGCGGAACAGAGTCGAGGAATGCATCCGCTATTCCCGTAACAAGATTGGTCGCTCCGGGTCCGGATGTTGCAATAACGACCCCGGGTTTTCCGGTCACTTTTGCGAATCCCTCCGCAGCATGGACTGCACCCTGCTCGTGCCGGGTCAAAACGTGCGGGAAATCCGCCTGATATATGGCATCATAGAGGACCAGAATCGGTCCGCCCGGATAGCCGAAAGCAGGGTTCACGCCCTTCTTCTGTAAAAACGAAACGATTGTCTGAGCACCATTCATATTGATTCTCCTCGTATTTGACGATTACGTACTTCATGCGCTGTTTGTTCATCATGTCAGCCGGATTAGATTCTGCAGACCTTGACGTGATTCATACTGGCTCCGTTTGCTGCAGAGTCCGCAAGATCTTCAAAGCGAGCCAGTATCCCTGACAGATTACGGTCCGGCAAAGTTGCCGGCTCTCTGGCGGCCAGCGTTTTCTCATCCACTTCCAGCGTAAGCGTTCTTGCCGGGATATCGATCGAAATGATATCGCCTTCATGTACATAAGCAAGAGGCCCGCCGACAAAGGCTTCCGGACACACATGACCGACAGATGATCCGCGTGTTGCCCCGGAAAAACGTCCGTCTGTGATGAGCGCAACACTTGTATCAAGTCCCATGCCCGCAACTGCTGAAGTAGGTGTCAGCATTTCCCGCATTCCGGGCCCGCCTTTGGGTCCTTCAAAACGGATAACAATGACATCTCCTGCCTGAATTTTCCCTGCAAAAATGGCTTCCGTTGCTTCTTCTTCCGAGTTGTATACGCGTGCAGGTCCTTTGTGAACCAGCATTTCGGGAAGTACGGCGCCTTTCTTGACGATGGCGCATTCCGGAGCAAGATTGCCTTTGAGTACGGCCAGTCCGCCGTCTTTCGCTATGGGTGTTGTGCAGGACGCAATTACGCGGCCGTCCGCACCCGGTTTCCCCTGAATGCGTTCACCGATCGTTCCATCAACCGATGGATTATCAAGTGACAGAAGACCTGTTTTGGCAAGTTCCGCCAAAACAGATGTAATTCCGCCTACCTCGTTCAGATCCGTAATGAACACGGCGCTCGCCGGATTTAGCTTGCTGAGCTGCGGTGTCGTGTCTGTTACACGTGAAATATCATCCATCGACAGCGGATAACCCGCTTCTCTCGAGATGGCAAGCAAGTGCAGAACGCTGTTTGTCGAACCGCCGAGAGCCATATCGACGCGTAAAGCATTAAAAATCGCTTCCTTCGTCATAATGTCTCTGGCACGGCGCCCGTCTTTCAGCAGTGTCATAATTTTCATTCCGGTTTCCTTGGCAAGACGGCGTCTCGCAGAGAATACGGCCGGAATGGATCCGCTGCCCGGCAGTGACATGCCCATTGCCTCGGTAATGCAATTCATTGTGTTGGCTGTATACATGCCGGAACAGCTTCCGCAGGTCGGGCAGCACGCCATTTCCATTTCCGCAAGATCTTCTGCGGACATTTT
>JADGQQ010000051.1 GCA_017881645.1 Clostridia bacterium | reverse complement strand
TTTGTTGTGAAGATAATATGTAGAACATTCTGCTTTCGTTCTGTTCGACCAGAGCATTCCCGGCAGCATCCGGCGTTCTCCCGAATAGATTTGATATTCATGATGGCAGGTGAACACCCCGATTCAAATTCCGGCTCTGAACAGGACAGATGATGTTGATGCAAATGGATAGATTCACGACACAAAAGTCATCCGCCCCAAAAAAGCAAAACAAACGTCAAAAACGATACTTTTAGTGTCAAACTAATATTTTTTTGCAACTCGCCGATTCATTTCATGCAAATATTTATTAAAAACATCTTGATCTCATATTGAATATTTAGTGAGTTTTGCGAAAGAAGGCCATTTCATTACAACCAGCACATCGAACCTGTTTTCTAACAAAAGATCAATATTCCAGTGCAATTGTGCGAATATTCAACCATTTACAAGCTTTTTGATCCCGTTTTCGCAAATGGATTCGATAATGTGCAGTCTTTCCAATTGCGCAAACGAAACAGAAAAGCCATTATTGCCATATCACTATAACTATTTATGCATATGTGCATCCTATAACAAATTTACAATTATTGCATTTACCTATTGCATTTTCATTTGGAGATGCTATAATCACTTCAAGAACAATTGCAAAGGTGCACGGGGAAATTTCCCCTTGCGCCATTTTTTTTGCACGAAAGGAGAGTTGTTATGAAGAAAATCGAAATGTACATCCGTCCTGAGAAACTCGAGACCGTAAAGGAAGTTCTTAACAAGCTTGAAATTTACGGACTGACAGCAGAAATGGTTTCCGGGTGCGGACGTCAGAAGGGCAGAAAGGAATTCTACAGAGGTGCGGAATTCAGCTTCAACTTACTTCCCAAGATTAAGATCGAGACAGTGGTCCACGATGACATCGTAAAGTCGGTTATCGATGAGATCGCAGCCGCCATCAAGACCGGTCAGGTCGGCGACGGCAAGATTTTTGTCTATGATGTTGTTGATGCATACAAGATTAGAACGGGGGAAACTGGTGATGCAGCTTTATAAGAATTCAGATAGGAGTAAGTTATTCTCCATTATCGGACTCTTTATTATGGCTTCATTGATCTTGGTATCAGGGGTTGTCTTTTCGATTTACAGTCTGGTTGCTCATGTTCAGTTCCTGGTTATGACCACGGAAGTTCCTGGAATCGTGTTCGGTTTAGTAATATCCTTTTTGGGCTTCCGTTATATGGTATCCGTGATGCGGCTGAAAAGTGAGCTTACAACAACTGATGCAAAGTTCTCCTGGAGCAACTTTAAAAAGAGCAAGAAAAAGTCCTGAAATTTTCAAAGATCTGATTGAATGTCCGCATGCATATCTTCTTCATGCGGAACGACATAAATACTTACAGAAATGAGGGTTGACGATGAGTAAGTTAAAAAGAGTTATTTCCATTCTTCTTATTGCCATGATGGTTACGGTTCTATTTTCCGTAGTCGTTTCTGCAGCAGGTCCGGGGGATCCTTCCGGTGCCGGTTATGCAACCGCCACAGACGGCGCAACACTGGCAGATGTTTCGGCAGCAGCCAATCATGCGCAGCTGAGTGCAAACTTCGTCTGGGTAATGATCACAGGGTTTATGGTTTTCTTCTTCCAGTGCGGGTTTGCCATGGTTGAGACCGGCTTCTGCCGCGGGAAGAACGCAGCCCATACCATTTCCATGAATTTCATGGTTTTCCTGGTAGGCGCTGTCGGATATTTCATCGCAGGTTTTGCCCTTCAGATGGGCGGAGCGGCAGGTCCGTCTACACTTGGTTCGGGAACTGCAGCTCTCAGCGGGCTTCTCTCCATCCCGCATTTCGGTGGAATTCTCGGCTATCACGGCTTCTTCCTGCAGAGCGGCGGCACATATGATGCCGGCATCTATGCATTGTTCTTCTTCCAGATGGTGTTTATGGACACCACAGTTACCATTCCTACAGGAGCTATGGCAGAACGCGTAAAATTCTCTGCATATGTAATCATCGCATTCTACATCTCCATTATCGCTTATCCCCTGTTTGCAAACTGGGTCTGGGGCGGCGGCTGGCTGGCAACACTGGGTCATGTAGGTGACAGCAATGTTCTCAGTCTCGGTCTGGGACATGGTGCAATCGACTTTGCCGGATCCGGTGTCGTCCATGCAATGGGCGGAATGATGGCGCTGTCCGGTGCCATCGTACTCGGACCCCGTATCGGGAAATTCTCGAAAGACGGAAAAGCACGCGCTTTCCCCGGGCACCACATTCCTATGGCTATTGTCGGTACGATCATCCTCTTCTTCTGCTGGTTCTCATTTAATGCCGGTTCAACACTGAACGCAGGCGATTTCAGAATTGCAGTCGTAGCCACCAATACAATGATCGCCGGTGCCATCGGCGGACTCGTCGGTATGTTCTATATGTGGATCAAATTCGGCAAACCGGATCCCTCCATGACAGCCAACGGAACTCTTGCCGGCCTCGTAGCCATTACGGCTCCCTGTGCATTTGTTAATGGTATATCTGCTTTCATCATCGGCGCCATCGCAGTACTTCTGGTCTGCGTCTCGGTCTCCGTTGTTGAAAATAAATTCAAAATTGACGATCCGGTCGGTGCGATCTCCGTTCACGGCGTCAACGGTATCTTCGGCATCCTTTGCGTCGGCATCTTTGCTGACGGCAAATACGGCGACGGATTCAACGGCGTTGCCGGCGGAGTCAAAGGCCTTCTGTACGGCGGCGGCTTCGGCCAGCTCGGTGCTCAGGCAATTGATGTCGCAGTTATTATCGTCTGGGGCTTTGGAGTGTCATATCTATTCTTCAAGCTTCTCGACAAAACTTTCGGACTTCGTGTATCGGCTGAAGTTGAACTCGCCGGTCTCGATCTTGACGAAATGGGTGCCTATGCATATCCTGATTTCCAGACATCTCAGTCCGAGTTGGAGTACATTGATATTGAGTCTGTAGCGAAAGCTGCTGCTAAGAAGTAATCCAACCCGCATAGCTTCATTAACTTACAGAACCGTTCCGCGGATACATTCCCGGAGCGGTTCTGTTTTTTTGGCTGCGCACCTCCGCAATTCCTCTGACAAAACACATCTTGCGCATTGCCGAAATCAAACAGGTAGGTTATTCTAAAGTTAGAAAACAAACAGCAAAGAAATCCCTTGCAATTGAGGTTTTCTTTATGAAGTGGATTTTTGTTGACAACCGGACTGCCACTGAAGACCTACACGAAAAAGGCATATATGCGTCGCGCTCTTCTAGAGCGTCGGCGCATTTTTGTATAATATCCTGACAACAAATGGAGGTACAAGATGAGCGAAAACGAAAAAAGAAAACGGGTTTTTGCGTCTGCTGTCCGGGAAGAGACAAAAAAACAGGATCTGCCATCCAAAGAATCATGCCGTCAAAAAAATTACATACTGGATACCAATGTTCTTTTGCACGATCCGGGATGTTTTCTAAATTTTACTGGAAATCACGTCTATGTTCCGATCACCGTGCTCGAGGAATTGGATCATCTCAAATCAAAAGAAGGACTTACGGGTTATCAGGCCAGAGAAGCTGTCCGTACGCTCCACAGGCGCATTGACGGCCGCGGGCGGCAGTGTGTCAGCGTTGGCATTGATCTATCCAACGATGTCATTCTCCATGTCGCATTTCCCGATACAAGAACGCTGCCGTCGATGGGAACGCCCTCCCCTTCAATCGCGCCGACAAGCACACAGACCGCTCCGCTTTTTGAGTCGCAAAAAAATGACAACGAAATTCTTGCCTGCGCCCTGAAAGTTAAGGCCGAGTCCAAAGACCGCGAGACGTTCCTTGTTTCAAAAGACGTGTGCCTCCGCATCAAAGCCGAAGTCTGCGGCATCACATCCCAGGACTACGAAACCGATAAAATCAAAACCGACGAACTCTACACCGGATATTGTTATCTCTCGATGTCCGAAAAAAATCTGAACCGCATTTTTGATGACGGAGGAAAGCCGCCGAAAAATGTAAATATGCTTCCCAACCAGTTCGCCGTCATTACATCAAAAGAAAACAGCGCGCACACGGCTCTCGCGAAATTCGACGGGACCAAGCTGGTTCCTCTCAAATATACCAATCATTCCGCCTGGGGCCTCCGCCCGATCAATCTGGAACAGAAAATGGCATTCGAGCTCCTGATGGATCCGAATGTCCCTTTTGTCTCGATCACAGGCGGCGCCGGAAGCGGAAAAACCATTCTGGCCACAGCGGTCGCGCTTGAAAAAGTTCTTGAACAAAGAGAATACAGGAAAATCGTCTTTGTCCGGCCCACCGTCCCGGCCGGCAACGACATCGGCTATCTTCCGGGTACGGAAGAAGATAAACTTCGTCCCTGGATGGGCAGCTTTTATGATGCTATTGATAATCTCATGACCGTGGACAAAGACAGTTACAGTGGAAAACGCCCCAAAAAAGGGGAAGACGGATCGCAGGTCGAGCAATTCATTGAGGATTTCCGCAGACGCGGTATATTCGAAATCAAGACCTTCACATATATGCGCGGAAGAACGATCTCCGATGCGATTGTCATCGTGGACGAGGCGCAGGAAATCACGCCGCATCTGGCGAAGCTAATGCTGACAAGGGCCGGTGAAAGATCCAAATTCATCTTCCTGGGCGATCCCTCGGATAACCAGATTGATAATGTACTGGTCGATTCAAAGTCGAACGGACTCGTGTATGTTGTCGAGCGCATGAACCACCATATGATCACCGGGCATGTCACCCTTCGTCAGGTCGAGCGAAGCATTCTCGCATCCCTTGCCGAAAAGAGCCTCTGATCTCTCCGGATAAAGACAGCGGCCGTCCGCCTTAAACAAAGGTGAACGGCCGCATCGGAATTTTCCCTGACAATTCGAACTTATACTCCTGCCTTTTTCCTCTGACGTCCGATCAAAAGGGCAATGACAAGAAAGGCGGCGGCAAACCCGAGCTGAATCAGCATACTCATATACACCTGTTTTGTATTTGCCCAGGAAAATGTGGATATCGAGCGAATGTTATCGATTGCATTCACGTACCAGTAAGTCGGTGTGAAGCTCGCAATTTGTTTTACCGTATCTCCCAGAAGGTACTGCGGTACGAATACTCCGCTGAC
>JADGQQ010000050.1 GCA_017881645.1 Clostridia bacterium | reverse complement strand
CCGGACGCTCCGATATCGGTGCATCTCTGTGATTTCCCGGTGTCTGACGCCGCATGGATTGACGAGAATCTGGAAACGCAGATGGACGTCGCACAGCATATCGTATTTATGGGCAGAGCCTGCAGGAATGTGGTGTCGATCAAGAATCGTCAGCCGCTGTCAAAGCTTTATGTTGTTGCTCCCAAGATTTTGTCGGATGAATATATCGACATTATCAAGGAAGAGCTCAACATCCGCACGCTCGTTTATCTGAAGGATGCTGCGGAATTGCTGGATTACCGGTTCAAGCCCCAGCTCAGGACGTTGGGCAAGAAGCTGGGCAGCCGTCTGAACGAAGCCAAAAACATCATCGCCCATTTGCCCGGCCGTGAGACGATGAAGCTTCTTCTTGAAAATGGCTTTATCCATCTGTTTATGGACGGTGAAGATATTCTGCTGGATAAAGAAGATCTTCTTGTCGAAAACGTCCAGCCGGAAGGCCTCTCCACGCAGTCTGACCGTGATTACACGGTTTCTCTGGATACAACCCTGACTGACGAATTGATCGAAGACGGCTTTGTCCGCGAAATCATTTCCAAAGTGCAGACCCAACGCAAAGAATCCGGATTTGATGTGACAGATCGCATCCGCCTTTGTTATTGTAAGAATGACCGTGTTGCATCTGTGATTGCCGCTCATACGGAATTCATCGCGGAAGAAGTACTGGCGACAGAAATCGTTGCCGGTGAAGGCGGGAATCCCAAAGAATGGGATATTAATGGTGAGATCTGTGTGATTTCTGTCGAAAAGATCGCTAAAGGAGACAATGAATGCTGAGAATGCTATTTGATCCAAGTTTGACCGGCCCGGAACGTTTTGCATATGGATGTATGTTTGTTATTGTACTGCTATTCTCCCTCTCCATTCATGAAATCATGCATGGATATGCAGCCTATCGTCTGGGTGATGATACGGCGCGGCTGCAGGGACGACTCACACTGAATCCGTTGGCACATCTGGATCCGATCGGAACCTTGATGATGCTGATCGCCGGATTCGGATGGGCTAAACCTGTACAGGTAAACTATGGTCGATTGACCAAGTTCAAGGACCGGTCGATCTCGATACGGATCGTGAGCGTTGCCGGTGTCACGGCCAACTTTGTTGTTGCATTTCTTTCTTATTTACTGTTTATGGCATTAAGCATTATAGGTTTCAAATCGGGCTTAATAGACGCAAGTTCAAAACTAACTTCAGATTTGACTTTTTCCGGCACGATTGTTTTGATTTTTGTGATGCTGTTCAATTTCATGTATACATTCAATTTAATGCTGATGGCGTTTAATCTTCTGCCCATTCCGCCGTTGGACGGATACCATTTTATTGAGACATTTTTGCCGTACAATCTGAAGCAGAAAATTCAGGGATTTGAGCGGTATTTTGGGATCATCTTTCTTGCATTGATCCTCTTTGGAAGCTACTCCGGCATGAGTCCTCTGGGCAGTCTGATCGGATGGATTGAGATACCGTTCCGATATATTATTGAGACTCCGATCAACTTTCTTAGCAAAATCATTTTTAAAATGTAAAACATACGATTCATACTAAGTTCTTACTGGAGGCAATCGAATGCAGAAAAAAATTGTACTTTCCGGATCCCGGCCGACGGGAAACATCCATTTAGGGAATTATTTCGGAGCCATCGAAAATTGGGTATCTTTACAGGATACGTATGAGTGCAATTTTTTCATTGCTGACTGGCATGCGCTTACCACCGGATATGCGGATACGCAGGATTTGAAGAAGAACACGATCAGCCTGATCGCTGATTTTGTCGCATGCGGATTGGATCCTGAAAAGAGCACGCTATTTCTGCAGTCTTCGGTCAAGCAGCATGCGGAGTTGTTTCTTCTTTTCGCTATGAACACGCCTCTTTCCTGGCTGGAAAGATGCCCGACCTATAAGGATCAGCTTGCAAACCTGAGTGACCGTGACATTACGACCTACGGATTTCTGGGGTATCCTGCACTGCAGGCCGCGGATATTCTTGTGTATCGTGCCGATTTTGTTCCTGTGGGTGAAGACCAGATCCCGCATCTGGAGATTACGCGTGAGATTGCCAGACGGTTCAATTTCCTGTACAGCAAAGAGGTGTTTCCGGAACCGCTGCCGCTTCTTACCAAGGCCAAGGTTCTGCCCGGCACGGATGGCCGGAAAATGAGCAAGAGTTATGGGAATACGATTGCACTTGCGGATACACCGGACGAAGTAAAAAAGAAAGTCATGAGCATGATCACCGATCCGGCACGCATCCGGAAGGACGATCCGGGGCATCCCGAGATTTGTACGGTTTTTGCTTTTCACAAAATATTCAATGAGGCACAGGTTCCTGAAATTGAGGAGCAGTGCAGAGGCGGCTGTATCGGATGCGTAGCCTGCAAGAGAATCATGCAGGAGAAGATCGCAGTTTTCCATACACCCATTCATGAAAAGCGTCAGTCGCTGCTCGAGAATGAAACCCATCTTCGTGATATCATCGAAGAAGGATCCAGAAAAGCATCCATCAAAGCCGAAGCAACGATGGAAATGGTCAGAGATGCCGTCCGCATAGGCCTGTAATCTGTTTTTGGACTTGTCTGCTTAATCAGATGGAGGGAGTGAACAGAAGAATGTCGTTACATCCTATACCTGATCTGAAAATCAGTATGTTCGAAGGCCCTCTGGACTTGCTTTTTCATTTGATCGAGAAGAATGACCTTGATATTTATGACATTCCGATCGCTGAAATAACGGACCAATATATGATTTTCCTGAAAGATATGGATGCACTGGACATGGAATTTGCATCCGAGTTTCTCGTCATGGCCGCAACGCTGATCCATGTAAAATCCCGTATGCTTCTGCCTGACCGCAAAGCAATGCTTTCAGCGGAAGAGGAGGATCCCAGAGAAGAACTCGTTATCCGGCTGCTGCAATACCGCCGCTGTAAAATGCTGGCGCAGGATCTGCGTGACCGGTACAAGATATTTTCGAACTCTTTTTACCGGCTTCCGGCTACCCCCGTATCGCTTTCCATTGCAGTCCCGAACCCTCCGCAGGAATTTGATCCGGAAGGATTCAGCAAAGCAATTTCTTCGGTACATGCAAGGAATGCCATGCGTTTTGCGGATCTTTCAGCAAAGATTACGCATATTCTGAAGCGCGATAAAGTCTCTGTTCGTGATAAAATGAAGCTTGTCTGGCAGAAGCTGATCTCGAACGGCAAAATCTTCTTTCATGAGATTTTCCCGTCGGCGGAGACATCGAAAATCGAAAAAGTTGTGGGATTTCTTGCAGTTCTTGAATTGCTTCGGGGAAACCAGATCTCCGCGGAACAGGAGAGGCCGTTTGACGTAATTCTGCTTTCCAAATTGAAGGAAGGCCCGACATCCGACAGTTTGCTGTCAACAAGCGATTCCAACCTTTTCGTTAAGGAGAAGAAATAATATGACGGATGATGCAATCAGTGATTTTTCAATATCCATTCAGGAACTCCCTGCTTCTTTGGAGGCGATTCTTTTTGCGGCCGGTGATCCGATCAGTATAAGCCGGCTCGAGGAAATAACCGGCGTGCCTTCACCGGTTATTCATCAGACATTGACCCGCATGTCGGCGGAATACCAGAACAATCCCTGGGGCGGGCTTTCCATTCGCCGTCTGGAAGATGAATATGTCATGTGTTCCAAGCCACATCTGAAACCGGTACTCGAGAGGCTTTTTCAGCCGAAGAGCCGTCCGCCTATGTCGCAGGCAACATATGAGACTCTTGCCGTCGTTGCATATAATCAGCCGGTGACCCGTGCTCAGGTCGAGGCGGTTCGCGGTGTCAGCAGCGACAGCATTATTACTCGTCTCCTTGAACGCGGCTGGATCATGGAATGCGGAACTCTCGAAGCACCCGGGCGCCCGACGCTTTTTGAGACTACACAGCAGTTCCTCATGGAATTCGGCATTGAATCAGTTTCCGAGATGCCTTCAATGGAATTGATGATGTACAGCACGATCCGTGATCTTGAGAGTTCGCTCGAAGTTGCCGCCGGATCCAACGATACCCGCCAGCTCTCGATGGAGCATCTTACATCAGGTGTTTTCGTGGATGCGCATCTGGACGGAAAACCATAGAAGCAACCCCGCCGTCTGGATGTAAAGTCATTGAATCAATTCTGCCGAATGAATACAATAGATTTTGAAGCGAGGTGATCAGGTTGAGTTCTTCAGAAAAAATGGCTGCGTTCATAGAAAAAGTATCTGCCATGCAGACTGCGGATCCGTCGGAGAGACTCTGTTACTCACGTATTATTCAACTGTTTGATGAAGACAGTTTTGTCAGCATGGACAATCAGGTGGTGTCGAGATCCTTTTCGGACAGTTTTGATCGGCCGAAGGTGGAGGGGGACGGAGTCGTTACCGGCTACGGAACGATTGACGGCCGTCTTGTGTTTGCGGCTTCTCAGGATCCGGACGTATATGGAGGTTCGATCGGACGCTCACATGCCATGAAGATCGTAAAAGTTATCGGGATGGCTATTTCTTCCGGAGCGCCCTTTGTTGCGCTGTATAGTTCCGGCGGCGCCCGGATAGAGGAAGGCGTCCTGGCATTAGAGGGACTTGGCGCCGTTTTGTCCGCGCTCACGCAGGCTAAAGGCCGGATCCCACTGATCAGTGCCATCCTCGGACCCTGCCCCGGCGGCGTTGCACTGGCAGCTGTACAGAGTGATTTTATTCTATTTGGCAGCGGAACATCCCGTATGTATATGAATAGTCCGGCTGTAACCGCCGCCCAATCCGGCGATGAAGTGCAGCCGTCTGAAATAGGAACTCCTTTGACCCATCAGAAAGAAACCGGACTTGCATCCTTTGTTTTGAACAGTGATGAAGAATGCATGCAGAAAATACGTCAGATTTTTGAATATATTCCTGTTTCTACCGGTGATACCGTATCTTTTGTACGGGAAATGGATCCGCAGGATGATCCCAACCGGATTTCCGGCAAGCTCAATGATATGGCATCCGATATTGATGATGACGGTCTGGATATACGCATTATTTTTTCGGAAATATCCGACCGCCGAACATATCTTGAAATCAGTGAAGGCTACGGCACGGATATGGTGATTGCCCTGACAAAACTGGACGGCATATCCGTTGGCCTGATCGGAAATGCAGATTTGCGCATGACGGAAGCCGGTGCGAAGAAGACCGCGAATTTTGTACGCTTCTGTACAAATTTCCGGATTCCGGTCATTACATTTACGAATGCCGAAGGTTTTGTTGTGGGGACCGACATCGAGAAATCCGGAATTTTAGAGGCTGCGGCAGAATTAATCCGTGCTTTTTCGGAGTCCGCTATTCCCAGAATCAGCGTCCTGTCCGGAATGGCAATCGGGTCGGCGTATCTTTCCCTTAATAGCCGTATGCTGGGGGCCGATGTTGTCTTTGCATGGCCGACCGCGCAGGTTGCGATCATGACGGCTGATTCGGCGGCCAATATACTTTTCCGGAAAGAGATTGCTGCGAGTCCTGATCCGATCGCTGCACGTATCGAGAAAGTGGCCGCCTACCGGGAACAGATTTCCGATCCGCAGATTGCGGCCGGATATGGACAGATTGATGAAATAATTCTTCCTTCAGTGACGCGCCCGCGCATAATCAGTGCTCTGGACATTCTTCTTTGTGCATATCCAATGATTGAAAAATCAACACAGCCTTAGGCAAATAACAGGAGGACACGCAAATGATAAAAAAATACAGAATCTCCGTGGACGGGAAGTCCTATGAAGTCGAAGTTCAGGATCTCGGACCCGGTTCTTCCGGTACCGTGCAAAATATCCCGTTCATAACGCAGCCTGCTGCTGAAGCATCAACCGGGGTCTCCCAACCGGCAGCTGCGGCTGTTCCGGACAAAGTGCCGGCAAAGCCCGAAGCAGCACCTTTGGACGTAAAGGGAGAAGTTCTTCGCGCTCCGATGCCCGGCACAATCCTATCCGTCACAGCCACAGCCGGTATGGCTGTGAAACGCGGCGATGTTCTTCTGATACTGGAAGCCATGAAGATGGAAAACGAAATCGTAGCTCATATAGACGGTACAATAGCCGCTGTTTATGTGCAGAAGGGCGCGTCCATTAATGCCGGTGAGATTATGGTCTCATTTGCCTGACCGGAAAGGGAGGACACTATGGTAAAAATCACGGAAACGATTCTGCGTGATGCGCATCAGTCTCTGGCTGCCACACGGATGACATTTGCCGAAATGGAGCCTATGCTCGCTGATCTCGACAAAGTCGGATACCACGCACTGGAGTGCTGGGGCGGCGCGACTTTTGATGCCTGCGTCCGGTTTTTAGGGGAAGATCCCTGGGAACGGCTCCGCAAAATCCGTTCAGCCTGTCCGAATACAAAGCTCCAGATGCTTCTTCGCGGACAGAACCTTTTAGGGTATAAACATTACGCTGATGATGTTGTGGATTCTTTTGTCGAAAGATCCGTAGCCAACGGGATCGACATTATCCGCATCTTTGACGCGCTGAATGATTACCGCAATATTGAGAGAGCCATGGCGGCCTGCCGCAAGGAAGGCGGACATGCACAGGCGGCGATCGCATATACGACAAGTCCGTATCACTCGAATGAGAAATTTGCCGCAGATGTAAAACAACTCGAAGAAATGGGAGCGGATTCCATCTGTATCAAAGATATGGCCGGCCTGCTTCTGCCATACGAGGCGTTTTCACTTGTTACGACGTTGAAGAAAGTAACGAAGCTTCCAATTGAACTGCACACACACTATACATCCGGTGTCGGCTCCATGACCTATCTGAAGGCGATCGAAGCCGGTGTCGACATCATTGACTGCGCACTTTCTCCTCTTGCCCTCGGAACATCCCAGCCGGCTACGGAACCGATTGTTGCTGCGCTGCACGGCACTGCCTATGATACGGGACTCGACCTGGATCTGCTGTCGACCATCTCCGAATACGCTTCGACTCTTCGCGAAAAATGGCTGGCCTCCGGTCTTATCAGCACGAAAGTGCTGGGCGTTGATGTTAACGCGCTCAAATACCAGGTGCCCGGCGGCATGCTGAGCAATTTGGTTTCGCAGCTGACGCAGGCCGGAAAAGCGGACAAACTATTGGAGGTCCTTGAAGAAGTGCCCCGTGTCCGTGAAGATTTTGGATTTCCGCCTCTTGTAACTCCGTCGTCCCAGATTGTAGGTACGCAGGCAGTTATGAATGTCATTACAGGCGAGCGGTACAAAATGGTTCCCAAGGAATCCAAAGCGGTCGTTAAAGGTGAATACGGAAAGACACCGGCACCGATATCACCGGAAATTATCGCAAAAATTCTCGGTGACGAGAAGCAGATCACAGGGAGACCGGCAGATGCAATCGCACCGGAACTCGAGAACGTCAAGGCGCAGATGTCTGAGTATCTCGAGCAGCCGGAAGACATTCTGACATGGGCCATGTTTCCTCAGGTTGCGGAGAAGTTCTTCAAACAAAGACAGGCAGATCGACATAAGTTGGATAATCATATCGGCAGCATCGAAGATGCATATCAGCCCGTCTGATGCAGCTTGCAATGTAAACCGTCAAAAATGAAAGTTTTCCGATGAAAACTTTCATTTTTTATTCACTTAACGTCGTTTCCATGTATAATATGGCTATAGAACCGTATTTTTTGGAGTTGGAGGCACATGAAATGCAACCTAAGGACACCATGAATCAGGACATGAATTTCTCCAGCCTTGTTGGACATATCGAATCTGAAATGCCGAAAATGAGCAAAGGGCAGAAGGCTATCGCGCGATTCATCCTTTCGGATTACGAAAGAGCGGCTTATATGACAGCTGCAAAAATCGGCGAAGAAGCAGGGGTCAGCGAGTCGACCGTCGTCCGGTTCGCTATGGAGCTCGGGTATGAGGGATATCCGCATTTCCAGCGTCTTCTGCAGGAAGAACTGAAAGTGAAGCTCACCTACGTCCAGCGTCTCAATGCTTCACGTCGTTTTTCAAGTGATTCTCAGGTACTGAACTCCATTCTTCAGGCCGACATCGAGAATCTGAAGAATACATTCGAAAACATTAACGAGGCTGCATTCAGTCAGGCCGTAGAGACCATACTGGCATCCAAAAGAATTTTTCTCATGGGACTGCGAAGTTCATCGCCTTTGTCATCCTTTCTGCATTTTTACTTTACACTGCTCTTCGATGACGTACGGCATATTCACAGCAACAGCGCCAATGAAGTATTTGAACAGATACTTCCGATCGGCCCCGGCGATGTTCTGATCGGAATCAGTTTTCCGAGATATTCCGTCCGCACGATTCAGTCCATGCAATATGCCAGACAGCGCGGAGCCGCCGTCGTGGCCATCACGGACAAGGCGGATACGCCGCTTTCACAGCACGCGGACGTAGCTCTGTTCGCAACATCCGACATGGCTTCATTTGTTGATTCACTTGTCGCACCCTTATCTGTTATCAATGCTTTGATTGTGGCACTCGGTATGAGAAAAAGAGACCACATTGAGCAGACATTCGAGGCACTCGAAAATCTCTGGGACGAGTATAAAGTGTATGACAAAGGCAAAGACAGGAAACTGGATCTCTTATTATAATCTTGCGAAATATTCAAAATGAAGCCGGTATCATATGAAAGAAGCCATGGCCCAAATCACATCAACGGCGATTGGGCTCGGACACGGGCGGTTTGAAAGGAAAGAATGTCTATGACACATCTGCAGATAGCTATTGACGGTCCATCCGGATCAGGGAAAAGCACTTTAGCCAAATCCGTTTCCAGAATTCTCGGGATTCTCTATCTGGATACCGGTGCGATGTATCGTGCCTGCGGATTGAAGGCGATCCTATCGGGTATTGCACCCAAAGATGAAGTGAAAGTCAGTGAAATGCTCAAAACCCTGGATATCGATATACGATTTGCAGATGGCGATCAGCGTGTATTTCTCGACGGAAGAGACGTATCTTCGGAAATCCGCAAGCCCGAGGTATCGGTAGCCGCATCGGATATTTCCAGCCTTCCCGAAGTCCGCACAAAAATGGTGGCGATGCAGCGCCAAATTGCCGAATCAAGAAGCGTCGTTCTCGACGGCCGGGATATCGGATCACACGTCCTGCCGGATGCCCCCTATAAGTTTTTCCTGACGGCCGATCCGGAAGAAAGAGCGAAGAGAAGACTTGAAGAACTGGCTCTTCGCGGCATTCATACACAATCCTATGAGGAAGTGCTTGCAGACATCCGCTACCGTGATCATCAGGACTCGACAAGATCATTTGCGCCCCTTGTAAAAATGCCCGACGCCGTAGTCATTGATACGACAAAAAATACGCAGGAACAAACGCTTCAGGAACTGCTTCAATGTCTGCCGCGGGAACTTTTTTCTTCCGCTGGAGAGAACAGGGAGAAGTAATATGCACATCCGACTTGCAAAATCATCCGGATTTTGTTTTGGCGTGGATCACGCCGTCCGGGCAGCCTACGACTGTCTGGAAAATTTGCAGCGAAAAATGCCTACATATATGCTGGGTGCCATTACACATAATGAATACGTCGTATCGGATCTTTTGTCCAAAGGCATGATTCTGGCGGAGAATGCCGAAGACATTCTGCCCGACAGTACGGTTCTGATACGGACGCACGGAGTATCCCCAAAGATCAGAGAAATCCTTTCTGCAAAGAATTGCGATGTGATTGACTGCACTTGTCCCTATGTAGAAAAAATTCACAGAATTGTGAAAAATGCCGATGCAGAAGGGAAAAGTGTCATCATTTCCGGAACGAAAGGACACCCTGAAGTAACCGGAATCTGCGGAGAAAGCAATGGCGATATACATGTGATCGGAAGTGCAGATGAACTTGAGAATCTTGGTTTGGAAAACAAAGACTGGATTCTTGTTTCCCAAACGACATTTTCAGCAGAAGAATTTGATAATATTCGTGAAAATATAAAGAATCAAATTGCAAATGACCAGATTTTTGATACAATATGTAGTACGACTGAAAACAGACAACTTGAAGCTCACAAATTAGCTGCCTCGTCAGACTATATGTTTGTCATTGGTTCAAAGGGCAGTTCAAACACAATGAAGCTTTATGATATCTGTCGAAGTCATTGTGCTAAGACGTATCTGATCGGCGATGAGAGAGATCTCGCTGATTTGCTTCCCGGGCTCGATTTATCAGCCGGGGATGTTACGGTAGGAATTACTGCGGGTGCGTCAACGCCAGAATGCATAATCAGGGAGGTTATCCGAACAATGAGTGAGAACGAGGCCATGGCCAATCAGGAACAGTCGGACATCAATTTTGGAGACTACATCGACAACATCCCTCAGCTGAGGAAGAATGCGACCGTGAAGGGAGCCATAACTTCAGCTGATAATGAATTTGT
>JADGQQ010000049.1 GCA_017881645.1 Clostridia bacterium | reverse complement strand
CATAAAGAAAACAGGTCTCCCGAAGAACCGCAAAATCGATATCAAATAACTCTAAAACGCAGAAATGCCCGGCTGATTTTTTACAGCCGGGCATTTTTGTCTACATATACCATTCAAATTTGACGTGACATGTCATCACTTGTCGGGAATTTCAATAATCAGCAGCGTAAGCAATACTTACTTTCGACCCGATTCCCCTTACTCAGTTTGCAGTTTTGAGGAACAGTGCCGTTACTACGCCCGAACCCGCAGCGTTTGTTGCGGTTGCATTGGCTACAGTGAAAAAGTTAGCGGTGATGTCGGTTAACGTATAACCCGTTTTAGGAGTAAGTGTAATCGTCGCAGTGTATATTGTCTTGGTAGCAAATTTACCACCTGACAGCGCAGGAGACCAGCTGATTGTTGCAGAGTATTGAGGGGTGTCGGCTATTGAAGTAACGGCAGTAGCATTCTTAACAGGCTGTGTCACTCCGGAAATTGCACTACCTGATATTTTTACCGTTGCTTCGGTAGGCAACAATGCATCCACTCGTACCTGCGCGGCATCATATTTGCCCTGCTGCTCGCCGGCACGGTCACTCGCTGAGTGGGCTCTGGTGATATAAGAGGTAATCGAGAAAGCGACTGCCGATGACAAGATTAGAATAATGGCAATCGATGCCATTATTTCAATTAATGTAAATCCATTCTTATTTCTCATATATATCACCTCTGCATATAACAAAACCGTTGGCCTGCCTACATTTGCGCAAAGTAATAATAGCATGATTTACCCATCGTTTCAATGTAATGCATTTCGAAAACATCCGGTTTTTTGCAAATTTCGTGACAATTCGAATATTTTACGGGACAAATCTCCCTCTATTCTCTGAATTCGATTTCTTTGTGAAGAATTGCGGCAAGATTTCGAAGCGGTGCCGGTTCATTAGGGACGGTACCTTCGATTACCTGATGAAGTACTTCCTGTAGAATTTTACCGACACGAGGGCCGGGGCGGACGCCTGCGGCAATGACATCCTCTCCGCGAATTGCAAGATCCTTGAGGGAAAAGCATGTGCTGTCCTCGATGACTTTGTCGAGGATTGTGCGAATTTTCTCCAGTTCTTCCAACCGGTACAGACTCTTTTCTGACTGCGCCATCATATCCGCTCTCTTGATCGTCAGAAGATCCCGAAGCGTCGTTTCCCCGAACTGATTCAGACGCCGGCGTATGAATTTCTCCTCCGGCTCAATGTCCGTATCGTGCCAGAGAACCAGCGTCTCGACCTGCTCTCTGGTCTTTGTGTCCGCTTTCATTCGCAGCATAATTTCGTGTGCAATATCCCGGCTGATTTTCTGATGTCCATAAAAATGACCGACGCCTTCCGTATCCATCGAAAATGCAGCCGGTTTTCCGCAGTCGTGAAAAAGCGCCGCGAGCCGGAGGGATTTTTGCGGAGGGGTATTCTTAACGACAAGAGCGGTATGTTCAAGAACATCGTACACATGATGCGGGTTGTACTGCGCAAAACCTTTCATCGGCCGAAGTTCCGGCATGACAACGCAGATGATCGAGATGTAATGAAGGAGCACCTGATCCGCCTGTTCTCCGCAAAGCAGTGCGGTACATTCGGACCAGATACGCTCGACGGATACTTTCGTTAAAAGATTTTTATGTTGGAAAAGGCTGTGCCGGGTCTCTTTTTCGATCAGAAACCCGAGAACGGCGGAAAAGCGCAGTGCCCGAAGTATGCGGAGCGCATCTTCCTGCATGCGAAGGTTCGGATCTCCAACACAGCGGATGGTCTTTTTTCTGAGATCCTGCACGCCTCCGACAAAATCGATGACATGTCCGGATGCATCCATGGCCAGAGCATTGATCGTGAAATCCCGGCGCTTGACGTCTTCCTCCAGCGAATGACTGAAGGTCACCTGATCCGGTCTTCGCGTATCCGAATATGTCCCGTCCACTCGATAGGATGTGATTTCAACCGGCTCGCTGCCCATGATGACAGTGATGGTCCCATGTTCGAACCCGGTCAGAATCGTCCGGTTACTTTTGAATACTTCAAGAATTTGCAGCGGAGTCGCGTTCGTTGCCAAATCGAAATCGGTCGGGTCGCCGCCGAGAAGTAAATCCCGGACGGCACCGCCGACCAAATAGGCCTCATAGCCTTTTTCTGTGAGCAGTTCCAGCCCCGCACGTGCGTGTTCGGGAATCCTTGCTGCATATTCGTGTTCTTTGCCTTGTACCATATTCACCCTACCGGGCACATGAGCCCCGTTTGTCCGGGTCAGCGGCGTTACTCGTACCGCAGAGCGTCAATGGGTTTCAGTTTCGCCGCTTTATTCGCGGGATAGATTCCGAAAATGATACCGATACCCAGAGAAAATCCGAGTGCAAGTGCCGAGACCGAAACAGATATGCTTAGATGCATATTCATGATACCACTTAAGATCTGCAGCAGCCCGGCACCGAGGAGCATTCCTATGATTCCGCCGGTTACCGAAATGACTACGGCCTCGATCAGAAACTGTATCAGTATATCCGAGTGCTGTGCCCCGATCGCTTTTCGAATACCGATTTCCCGGGTTCTTTCCGTGACGGACACGAGCATGATGTTCATGATGCCGATTCCGCCGACAACCAGGGAGATGCTGGCAATTCCGCCCAACAGGATTGACATGGTTCCCATAACGCTGTTGAGTGCGCTGAGAACATCCCCCATATTAAAGATGGAAAAGCCTTTGTCCGTACTGCCTTCCGAAGCCGGCCGCACTTTCTGCTGCAGAAAGTCCTGCAAAGCTGCCTTGCCTTCATTGATCGTACTCGCCGATGTCGTACTCGCGTCAAAAGAAGTGATCGAAGTTTGTTTCAGCAGGCGCGATGCCGTATTAATGGGAATATAAACCGTGGCATCCTGGGAATTCATCGAAGTCGTACCTTCTTCTTTCAGAATACCGACAATTTCGAATGAACGGCCGAGCATTGTAAATGTGCTGCCGATGACATCGGTCTGCCCGAAAAGATCCCGGGCGATAGTCACTCCGATAACAGCGACATCCAGTCGTTTTTCGTTATCGCTGGCCTGAATGAACCGGCCGGATGCAAGCGTAATGTTGTCGACCTGCACGGAGTTTTCCGTTGTTCCGACAATGCCGGCTTCCGAAGTGTTGCCCTCCGCTTTGGCCGTGTCCCTTCCGTTGATGGATGGCGCAATCAGGCCGATACCGTTCTTGTTTTGGAGGGATGCAAGATCCTCCAGTGTAATGAAGCTCGGTTTGGGACTTGTGATGGATACGATCAGCTTATTGCCGCCGAGCTGTTCGAGCTGTGTGGTTACGGAGTCCGTAGCCCCCTGCACGATGCTTACCAGAAGAGTTACGGACAGAACGCCGATGATGATGCCGAGCATTGTAAGGAAGGAACGCATTTTATTGCTGAGAATGGCAGAAAACGCCATTTTGAGCGCTTGTGTCAGCTTCATGCCGTCACCCCCTCTCTCAGAGCATTTTCCGCGGCTTCCCATCGGGCTGCCGCCTGCGCTTCATCCTCGAATTTGCTGTCCGAAATGATCTTCCCGTCTACGAGTCGAATTCTCCGGTCCGCTTCGACAGCGATGTGGTCGTCGTGTGTAATCAGCAAAATCGTATTCCCGGTCTCATGCAGTTCACGGAAAAGCAGGAGAATTTCCCGGCTGGATCTGGAGTCCAGATTTCCGGACGGTTCGTCCGCCAGAATGAGGGCGGGTCGGGTTACGAGCGCACGGGCGATGGCGACTCTCTGCTGCTGTCCGCCGGACAGTTGGTTCGGACGGTGATGCATACGCGATTCGAGACCGACTTTGGTAAGAGCCTCTTTTGCGCGCTGCTTCCTCTGGGAAAGTCCGACGCCCTGATAGATCAGCGGAAGTTCCACGTTTTCAAGTGCGGTCAGTTTCTGCAGAAGATTGAACTGCTGGAAAACAAAGCCGATTTCGCGGTTGCGAAGGGTGGCCATCTGTCTTTGCGTGTACGAGGTAATGTCTTTCCCGCGAAGGAGATATTCACCTTCATCCGCAGAATCGAGACACCCGATGATGTTCATCAGTGTGGATTTTCCGCTTCCGGAAGCACCGATAATCGCAACGAACTCATGCTCTTCGATTTCCATCGACAATCCGTCTACCGCATGAACGGTCTCACCGCCCAAAAGATAGGTTTTTCGGATATTTCTTAGTTCTATCATGCTGTGGCCTCTGTCGAATTTGCATTTTGCTGACGCATGCCGCCGAATAATCCTCCGGTCGTCGTTTGCACGGACAGATCTTTAACGTATTGTCCTTCGGTAAGACCGGTAAGGATTTCCGCATAGGAACCGTTGATCAGGCCGATGGTTATCTTTGTTTCTACGCCGCTCGAGGAAACGGCTTCTTTTGAACCCGGATCCGGAACCACCACGACATATTTTGCTCCGTCAACGGTCTTGATTGCATTTACAGGAATAACAATAACGTTCGTCTTGGAACCGACCTGGATATCCGCTCTTGCGCTCATTCCGGTCATGATATCTTGTGCCGGATCGAGCTGAATCGTGACATCGTATGTTGTAACTCCGTTCGCGTACATACCGGTACCGGAAATACGAGTAACCTTTGCAGGATACGTGGAGCCTGACAGTGCATCCAGGGCAATTGTCGCCGGCTGACCGACTTTAATATTGGCGATATCCAATTCATCGACAGCAACATCGAGTGAAAAAACATCGGTTCCGCCGATCGTCAGAAGCGGTGTGCCTTCCGGTACACTGGTTCCCTGCTGTACAGCCAACCCGTCAATAACTCCGTCCTGCGAGGCGCGGATTGACATCTGATCACGTAATGCGCGCTTCTCTGTCAGTTGGTCGAGTGTGTTCTGACGTGTTGTCAGTAGCTGAAGATAATCGGATGAATATACCGGATCACTTAGCTTGACTAAAGTGTCCCCGGTGGTCACCGTCTGGTTGACTGTTACGGGGATATCCGACACCACGCCGGCAAATCCGATCACTTCATACGGCTGATGAATGGAAAGCGTCCCGTCGCCCAGAGCCGAGCCGTCCGCCGCTGCGACCGATGCCGGAGTGCCTGCGGCATATGCATCGTCCGCCAGGAGAATCGAAGCTTCACCGTTTGCAAACGTGCTGATCGTAGAATCGACGGTTTTGTCTCCGATCGTGACGCTTACTGCATCGCCGCCGGCAACGGCAGCGGAAGGCACAAAGCGCAGTTCCATTTTGTCATCGGCAGAAAGGATCATCATGCAGTTTTGGGCAGACATTGCTGTGGCAACGTCCTGTCCGGCAACGGCATAGATGATTTTCACACGGCCGGATACCGGAGAAATGATGGATGAACTCTTGGATTTATTTGCCATCAGAATCTGTGTATCCTGCGATGACAGGGTTGACTGAAGTGCCGTAATTTCGTCATCGATCGCAGCACTCGACAACGTCATCAGGACATCACCTGTCTTAACCGTGTCTCCGTTCTTTACAGTGATTGTACTTACTTGTGCGTTGAGCGGGGCATACACAGTCGCAGACGAAAGTGGCTTGATGGAGCCGCTGGCCTGAACAAGCACGGAAATGTCACCCTTCTTTACAAGGACTGAATTCGCCGTTGCCTGAAGTTTGGCCTGTCTTAGCCGCGCTGATGCCTGGATTGCCGTGAAAGCAACCGCTCCGATAACAACAATAATGACGGCAATAACGACCCATTTGATCCATTTTCTTTTTTTTGTCTGTGTAGCCATGATTTCCTCCTTATGATTCGATGGAAGGCTGCGCTCTGTCGAGAGTATGTACAACCTGTATGGATACTTTTTTTGCTTTGGATTTCGCGATAATTTCCAGAATAAGAGCCGCAATGAGTGCCGCAATACTAAACACGATCGCTATATCCTGAGAGAGTGATACAAGTACAGCATAAAGCGTCATAAAAATGACTGCAACAACCGTGCCCGTACGGGAATGTGCATCGTTCTTGATCAACTGACCAAAATCTCGCGCTGACGCCAGAATCTGTCTGCGAAATACGACAATCAGAATAATCATGGCGGCAAATACAAAATAATTCGCAGTACCGGCTACAGGAAAGTTCACCAGAACATGGGCTACGATCGGCGCGATCAGCGAACGGGTCTTATAGAATACATATCCCCAGATCAGTGCGGAGAATACGCCGGTTACGAGCATCCCGATCGTCCATGGCGATAGGGTCTCATAATACTGCCCGTGGGAGAATTGAAAAAACATTGCGGTAATGAGAATCGCAGTTGGAGCTCCGAAGTCTTCCGCCAGACGCGTTTGGACGTATCCGCGGTAAAACAATTCTTCGACCAGCGGAACAAGTGCGAAGCTGCCGACCGCCATGAGAACCCAAAATTGATACGTGTTCCAATTCAATTGGCCGGCTATGTTTTGGGTAGCGGCTTTTGCACCAAGCGGGATAAATTGATCCACTAAAGCAAGAAGCTTACCGGGCAGTTCAGCTACAGCAAAAAGTACGACACCCGTCAGAATATTCCCGAGAATAGGTTTTTTCTTGTAAATGATCGGAGTTTTGGCCTGAAATCCGTACGCAGAGATCTTTCTTCTCCGGTACCACCAGCCAACACCGATTGCAGGAATCATAATGCTTGCGTACTGAATCAGCAGAATCACTGCAAGTGACCCGGACATACCCATCACGTCGGCATTGGGATTGGCTTCCAGCATCTTGACCGGATCGGGTATCTCAATGCCGCAGAGTTTCAGAATTAAAAATGCGACGAGCTGTCCGACCATATAGATGCCGCAGATTTCGAGAATCGCTGCGATACGCAGACTTTTACGCGAGAGTGAAGGCTGTACAGCTTCACTCGAGTGAGACGATGTCATTGAATCCTCCTAAATTTTGTAAGTGCTTTGCACATTGTTAACGGATGCTTGTATGCCGCGAGACGATACGGGCGGTAATGCCAAGCAGCAGTATTGCCAGAACCGGGATGAGCAGATAGGAACCGAGACCAACAACTACAGATTCATTCACAGCATTGGAAGTCTTGTTGAGCTGTGAGGTCAAAGAAGGCAGCATGCCCTCCCTGACAAATTTGAACACTGCATCGCCTGTGGCACTCGTCGTAATCTTCAGTCCGATCGGAATAAAAAACACGGCAAAGAATGCGACGATCTGCAGAAAGATGTATTCCAGGAAGAACATCAGGATCGGTCCGCCGATGCCCAGAGAATGCATCTTGGAGATGTTTCCGAGTGTGATGGCAAAATAGGCTTCGGTCAGCACCATAAGTATGGAGATAAGAAGGAAGATCCCGAATACAACCCATAGAGCCGTCTGATAATTTACCAGACCTTTTTCCCGGAGAATATTCTGATATCCGGTTGAAATCGCATTGAGATTTCCGTCGGCTTTATGCACTTTGGCAATAACAATAATGGCGACGGTGCCTGCGCTGACCGCATAACTCAGAACGGACCAGATGAACCCGACGAGCAGCTTGCTCCAGAGATGCAGATGCGTCTTTACGGGAAGCGTATGTGTAAGATAGCCTTCGCTGCCATACATGTTCTTGTAATAGCGCCAGATCACAAGTGCATAGGCAACCGCAACCTGTGCGATACACATCGTGATCGTGAGTCCGAAAGAAATATTCGATGCGACGCCGATATCCAAAAACCCGGAGAGAACATTCACCAGGGCAAGAAATAATGTAACCAGAAATACGAATGGAATGATTCGTGCCGTGGCACGGAATTCATGTTTTACAAGCTTACCAAACATGCGAACACCTCCCTGAACAGTTCATCAACACTCTTGCCGTATTTTTCGCGGATAAGATCGACATCTTCGAAAAGCTTCACTTCTCCGAAACCAAGGAAAATGACACTGTCAAATACTTTCTCGACATCTGCGATCAGATGCGTCGCGAAAACCATCAGTGAATCTTCCTGGTACTGCCGAAGCGTAACATCAAGGATCGCGCTTCGCGTAGCCGGATCCACACCGGCCATAGGCTCATCCAGCAGATAAATCCGGGCTTTTCTTGCCATAACCAGAACCAGCTGGAGCTTTTCCTGCATGCCTTTCGACATGTTCTTGATCGGCTGGTTCTCGTTCAGGCGAAACTGCTTGAGCATTTCGGACGCCTTCACCCGGTCGAAATCCGCGTAAAAGTCCTGAAAATAATCAAACGCGTCTTTGGGCCGCATCCAGCCGCTTAAGTAGGTCTTCTCCGGCAGATAGGATGTAATCGTCTTTGTATGCTGGTCCGGCGCATGTCCGTCCAGCAGAACGATGCCCGAATAATCACTCGTGAGACCGGCAAGGATCTTCAGGAGTGTCGACTTGCCGCAGCCGTTCGGCCCGAGCAGGCCGATGATTTTGCCGGGTTCAAGATTCAATGTAAGGTCCTTAAGAACTTCATTGGTTCCGAACTTCTTATTTAGGTTCTTGATTTCTATGATACTCATATCAGGTATTCTCCTTCTTCATCTGTTCTTCCACCAGTGCCATCCACTGCGTGCGGCTGTAGCCGAGCTGCTTCATGTGCAGGGTAAACTGTGTGACTTCCTGTTCTGCGAGCATGGATCGCGCCCGTTGAATTTTCCCCTCGTCCGCTGTAATGAACCGGCCGCTGGTCCTCTCGGTATATACCAGCTCGTCTCTCTCGAGTTCTGCCAATGCTCTCTGTACGGTATTGGGATTCACTTTAAATTCTACAGCCAGATCGCGCACGCTCGAGACCCGTTCGCCCGCTCTCCATTCTCCCCCTGCAATCCGAAGCGTAAAGAGCTTAACCAATTGAAGATAGATGGGTGTATTCGCATCAAAATAATCGTCCACCTGTACTCCTTTCTACTGGATCATTCATCCAGATCAGTTTCATTTATTAAATTTTTAATTTATCTATTTTCACACATTTGTGTACTACTCCCTTAATACAATAATACGGTTTTAAAAAATTGTCAAATGCTTTTTCGACTTATGCGAGGATGTCTTTTTTCCGGATCGCGAAAATACTCAGCCCCAGGAAAAGCGCTCCCGTCAGCACAATGACCAGCGAACCGGTTGCGATACTTCTTACATCGAAATCTTTGCTGCTTCTCAGAAACTCATTGTAGAACGAGAAGTACGATGTGATCAGATAGGGCGTGATTTTCGGGAAAGCCATGCCGACAAGGCTCATTGTAATCCATGTTCCCAGGGATGCGCCGATCACAGCCCCCATGTTCGGAATAAGGGTCGACAGGAAATACACGATCATACCGAAGGAAAAATATGGCAGAATCGTCAGAAGGAAGGCGCCTGCCGTGACAAGAATCCCCGAAACGGCTGTGAGCGCAAAGTTTGCGGCGGTCATTTCTCCGGCATACGTTGTCTGATAGGATATGACGTTAAATCCGCTTCCCCAGTCGAAGAATATACTTCCTGCGATGTAGCTTGTAATCAGCGTAAAGACGATCAGCGTGGAAATACTGATGAACAGAGCGATCGCTTTCGCCATTACGACTTTCGAACGGGATACAGGACCGAGCAGGGTCAGTTTCAGTGTGCCGCTCTTATACTCGTCGGCCATAATGTCTCCGAGAAGGATCACAATATAGATAACAAGAATTGTACTGATGGAGGAAATCATGGAGATCGGGAAATTCTGACCGGTTACCTGACTTGATACGTCTGCGCTTTCGCTGCCGACCAGCAAATTACCCGAGCTGCTGCTCGCGGACTGTGTCATTATGGCACTTGCAATACTGATCGCCAGGACAACAAGAATCATGACACCGCAAATATAGAGTTTCTTCTGTTTGAAGATTTTGAACAATTCGTTTTTTACCAGATTATACATGCTTTTCACCCCCGCTTGTTAATTCCAGAAATAGTTGTTCCAGCGATTTCTCCTGCTGTGAAATGGACGTTACCGTGACCTGATGGGTCATAAGAAGCCCGTTCAGCTGACTGAACGTATTTTTATCAATCTCGACGACGATGCCGTCATTTTTTGTCTGTATGGATTTGACATACGCCGCCTCTTTCAGCAGGGACACCGCGAGTTCAATATCGGCAGTCACCACTTCAAAGATATCCGTGTTGCTGCTGAGAAGTTCTTTGACACTCCCCTGCTTGATGAGTTTGCCGGACATCAGTATGCCGACCTTCGTGCAGATCTGTTCGACTTCGTTGAGGAGATGACTGGATATAAAAAATGTAATTCCGTTCTCTTTCGCCAGACGCACGATCAATTCTTTGGTATCTTTCATGCCCTGCGGGTCCAGTCCGTTGGTAGGCTCATCCAGGAATACGATCTTCGGATTATTCAGGAGCGCCATGGCAATTCCGAGACGCTGCTTCATGCCCAGAGAATAGGTTCTTACTTTGTCTTTTGCACGATCCTGCAGGTCAACGATTTGCAGCACTTCGTCGATACGTGAAGCGGGAATGTCCTTGTAGAGATTCGCCCGGAGCTGCAGATTCTGCCGGCCGGACAGATAAAGAAATGCACTCGGGTTCTCTACAATGGCGCCGACGTCACGGATGGCGTCCGTGTAGTTTGTGCGGATATCGTGGCCGTTCACGTGGATTTGTCCGCTTTGCGGAAACACCAGACCGAGAATCATCCGGATGGTTGTTGTCTTTCCTGAACCGTTCGGCCCCAGAAACCCGTACACATCCCCCGTGCAAACCCTAAGGTTTAAGTTGTCGATGACTTTGCGTTTGCCGAACGATTTGTTTACATTTTTTACGTCAATTAAGATTTCTTCATTCATTGCCTGCTCCTTTTTCTTCATCACGTTTCGATTTTTCTTCTCCGGATACTGTGCCTCTGTATTATTGTATTACTGTACTGTCTGCTTAATACAATAATACGGCAAATCATTCCTGTCAACCGCTTTTTTTCATTATTTTTAAGAATTTTCACGTCTTTTTCCGGAAATCCATGTAAAATGACAAATAAAAACATAACAGACGCTTGTATTCATCGTCTGCAAGGAGGTTTCCCACGTATGCAGCAACATCCGATGCGCCTCAGCAAAAACGAAATCGCCGACATGATACAAATCGAAAAATTCCTGGCCGGTGCCAATGTCTGCCATCTGGGCATGTCCGATAAGGGTCAGCCCTATGTCGTTCCCCTGAACTATGGATACAGCGACGGACAATTCTATCTGCACTGTGCCGCGGCAGGACGCAAACTCGACATTCTGCGTGAGAATAATCTTGTATGTGTGGAAGTCACCGTTGACGCACACGTCATTTCCGAAGGATCCCCCTGCAGCTGGTCAACCGCATATACCAGCGTGATCGGCTTCGGCCGTGCCTTTCTGATTGAGGACGCAGTGGAAAAGGAAGCCGCGCTGAACAAGCTGATGCACTCCTATACAGGCTCTTCTCAGCATGAGTTCAACGCACAGTCTATGAACCGGGTGACTGTCATCCGCATCGAAATCGACGACATCCGCGCAAAGCAGAATACATGATCTGATCGGCTCGGCAGGAAACCGGTTAGGATCCGGTTCCCGAATACTTCATGGCTCCGCGAATCCATAACTTATAGGATCCGTAATAGAAGAGTACTGCGATGACCGGCGAGAGATACGTCAGGATGGAAACGTCCTGCGCACGAAGGTAAATAAGACTCGGATAATACGCGATGAATCCAATAGGTATCAGGATGGAGAATACAATCTGAAATCCGATGTTGTAAATCGTCATCGGATATTTGGCGTAATCCTTAAACCGGAAAAGAAAGACCATCACAGTACCCGAATTGATCACCCAAAAACACGTTGCCGCAGCTGCATTCATCATGGCAATCATGACCAGCGATGCGGAAGTCAGGGCTACGATCAGCAGCGCCATGGATCGGACACTGACCTCCAGTCCGAGATGATGCCATGCATATACGAGCGTGCCGGCCCCGAACACCAACTGTCCGGCTCCCTTAATGTCAATCGTTTCGGAAATATAATAGAAGAACAGGTTCAGCGGGCGGAAACAGTATTTCACGAAATCTCCCGAATATACATTGAACCGGAGTGCCCAGTTGTTGTCGAAAAACAGCTGAACCGGCGTTAACGCAAGAAGCGAAAATGCATACAGAAAGAGCATCTCATAATAGGTCCACCCGTTGATCGAGGGAAACGACTGAAATATCAGCCAGAAAGAGATGAATCCGGCGATATTCGTGGCCAGCATCCCGATCGTTGAGATATAGAAGTCGGCACGGTAGTGCATCTTGCTCTTAATATCCTGAGTAATAATCATCCGGTAAATTCTTGGATAATAGAATGCTCCGCGGTGAAGTTTTTCTTTCTTTTCGCGCTGTTCCGAGATCATTTTTCCCCCTCCTCTCTCAGCCGCCGTTAACGGTAATCACACGTGACGAAGACCGGAAGAACAGGCGTGCACAGGCTACCAGAATGACCATCCAGAAAGCCTGTACGCCGAGAGCTCTCGCGTAATCGATCCATGTGTATGTATTGGAAACAAGTACCATAAGCGGAACGTTATAAATCGCCTGAAACGGCAGAAACATCAGAACGTTCCGGAACGCCTCCGGAAAAAAGGCCAGCGGAATCGTCGCTCCGGACAGCAGAAGGATAATGACTTCCTTCATCATATTGATGCCCCAGATCGACTGCGAATACAGGCAGACTGTACCGACCATAAAATCAATGCTGAAACTGATGACAAGCGACATAGCTATCGCCGGCAGGAAGATCAGCAGATTGACGCCCATCGGAAGCGACCATCCGGAAAGAATGGAGACGACCAGGAAAGTGGGAATAAAGGTGAGAACCAATTGCGTCGCCACATTCCCGAGCGAATAAAAGAATTCCCGCAGGAAGAAATCCATCGGTTTCGTGAAAAACAAAGAAATCTGGCCGGACTGAATATCCCGTCCCATTTTCCAGACAAGGTAATTATTCAGCGTGGAAAAAATCGCGCCTGCGAGAGTCAGGTAGATTAATGTCTGTTTAAAAGTCATTCCGTTGACGCTGACCGTGTGGGTGGACGCATAGATGGCGCGCCACAGGAAATAGACAACGATCATATAGACCATATTCCCGACAAAGTCGAGCACACGGCTGGATCGAAACATGGCCATTTCCAAAATACCCGCACGGGTAATCGAAAAATATCGCCGGAACGGAAGCTTCTTTGTTCTATTCTCCATGTCCGGCCTCCAGTGTCGGCTTTGCATCGCTGGTCCCCTCATAAATCTTCCGGATGACCGATTCTGTAGTAATTTCCTCAATCCGTACGTCTCTAAAAGGAATCAGCGTCTGCATATGCTCGAGAACTTTTATCAGGGAAATTTCGTCCTCCGGCACAAGTACCGTAAGCCACTCTTCATCCGACCCGAACACGACGTTCCGCGTTTCCGGACATAATACGAGAAGCTGTCGTCCATATTTTGCCAAATCCGCCTCCGAGAAAGATACATTTCCGGCCGGCAGGATTTTGAGCGTGCGATACGATCCAAAGAACTGCTTGAGCTGCTGAATATTGTTGTCGTAAATCAGTTTGCCGTGGTCGATGATCATAATCCGGCGGCATAACGCCTCCACATCGCCCATATCATGCGTTGTAAGCACGACCGTCGTCTTCTTTTCCCGGTTCAGTACCGAGATCAGTTCCCGGATCTTCGACTTCATCGAGACATCGAGTCCGATCGTCGGCTCGTCGAGGAACACCACGTTCGGGTCATGCAAAAAGGCCGCAAGTATATCGCAGAGCGTTCGCTGTCCGAGCGACATCTGCCGGACCGGCTTATTGTAGAGTTCGCTTACGCCGACCAGTTCGTCAAACATCTCCATATTATTCTTATATACTTTATCCGGAATACAGTACATTTCCTTCAGAATCCGAAAAGATTCAATGACGGGAAGCGACCACCAGAGCTGCGATCTCTGTCCGAAAACGACGCCGATATTCTGTGCGTTCAGCGTGCGGTTGGCATATGGCACACGGCCGTTGACCAGGAGCTTTCCCTCGGTCGGCTCGAGAATCCCCGTCATAATTTTAATCGTAGTAGATTTTCCTGCACCGTTGGGACCAAGATACCCGACCATCTCACCTTCTTCGATGGACATGGAAACATGATCCACGGCAACCAGATTCTTGTAGTCTCGGGAGAAAAGATCGGTAAACGTGCCCTTCAGTCCCGCATGCCGATTCAGCACCCGGAAAACTTTCGTTATATTTTCAAGTTCAATTACAGACCCCATTGGATGCCCTCCGTCGCTTTTTTGATTTCTTATTCGATACTATCGTTTACACTGTTTTGCTCAGGGAAGAAGAGTTTCGACGACTGATGAGACGCTGCCGTTTTTCACGGTGACGGTCGCATATCGCTGGTATTCAGTAACATGAGCGGCAAGATCGGAAAGGGTTCCGTCCACACAGAAATCTTCTGCAGCATCGTTAAGACCTTCCGGAGGAAAAATCCGAATGCTGCTTCCGGTAGATACCGGCAGGATATGCAGGGTCTGGTCCGCATCACTGATATAGTAGTCGTCCGCTATATATTCAACGCCGTTTTCATCCACTTCGATGATCTCCGGGTGTCCGTCCGCCTTCGCCCGTGCAATCGCTTCCGCTCCGCCGAAAATCGGTGCCAGCCGTATCGTAACGGTTCCCAGGTTATTTGCATCGGGCGGTATCGTGGATACGCCTGTGATATAGGCCTGATATGTTCCGTCCGCTACAGCCGGAGTTGGTGTGGGTGTTGCTGTCGCGGTCGGTGTCGCGGTCGGTTTTAAAGTCGGCGTCGGTGTTTCCGCAGTGGTTGGCAAAGAAGATGATTCCAACGCAGACGTAACCGCTGTCGGCGGCATGGTGGTCTGCGTGGAAGATTCCGCAGGCGCCGGGTCCTTTTTATTGTTTGTGTATACCATGAATGCAATGCCTGCGATCAACAGGACAATCACCGTGCAAAGTGCCAGAATTATGATTTGCCGTTTCTTCATAGAAGATACCTCCTGCCGTATACCGAATATAAGGCCCTTTTGACATTATTGTCAATATTATCACAAAGTTCCGTAATGAAGAACTGTTATCTGAAAAAGGGTATGCAGCTTTATTCGTGGGTGTTGAGTATAAAGTATAGATGTGATTAAATGGGAATCTGAAGTCTGAATACATGTAGAAACTTCTTTGAAGTATCCTGCCTGTGACGCATCTCCTTTTGCATGCAATAAAGAAAAAAGTACGGGTATTTTTTAGTAGCGAGTAAAGATGAATCCTTCTTTATGCCCGCTGAAGATGTAAAGGGTGACATGAAAACATACCATTAATGAGGCGTAATATGACAGAAGTAAGTTTTAAGACAAAACTCAGCAAAAAACAAAAACGGGAAAATATATTGGTTCTCCTTGCTGTCATTATATGCTCTTATCTTTTCGTCCTGTTATTCGTTTTTTTCATCGGCGCATTCGACGGTGGGCCCGCTCTTGTGATATTAATAGGCGGATTGCTATTGTTATTTCCCATACTTTCGATGCTTCAGTTTCCAATGATTATTCTGGCTGCCGTGCTGGGTACGCAAGTTGGCAAAGCCAGGCGCATACACGATGATTCCACATTTGTTCCTGTGCAGAACATAGATTATTACCGAGATACTCTGGATGAAATAAACCCGGCTATTGCCAGTCTGCTGATTGATTTGGATATTTATGGAAAAGACATTGTGGCTACCCTGCTTAGGATGCAAAATAAGAAAGCCATATTCATACAAAAGAATGGCGGCATTCGTGTCGCAACTACGAACGCAAAGGAACTTGACAACAGCGAGACCGGATTGCTGAAATTAATTGAAACCAAAAAATTGAATGACAAAAGGGCGTTATTGCGATGGAAGCAAAACCGTTTTCAAGAAGCTGAACGTTTAGGATATATCCAGAAGAAAGCAGCAAATAAAGATAAAACCATGGATACATATCTAGTAAAAGCGCTTTTTGGTGTGTTTATTGCAATTATCTTGTGGGGTGCATTCCTAAGTTTAGATCTTTATATAGTAAAATCTGTGGTTGATTTTATAAAGATGAGTGCTTGGCTTCTGATGGCTGATGTGTTCTCATTCGTGCCGTTTTATATTGTTTTTAAGAAAAAAAGTTATCGATTTCGAGGGGATGTTTTATGGGAAAGAACGGCACTTGGCAATGAAATGGCTGAAAAAATCGCCGGACTGCTCCGGTTTATACACGAGTTCAGCATTCTCTCGGAAGCAGAAAAGGAACAGGCCGTGTTGTGGGATGATTATCTTGTGTACGCAATTGTGCTGGAAGAGAATGAGAAAATCGTGGGGGAAATCAGCAAGCAGTACGAAATAGATTTACGCAGTTTGGATAAACCGCACATAGCAATTAAGTAAAGATACTGTCCTCTATGGTGATACAATTGTTAAAAGACAAGATAGTTCAAAAAAGGAGGTTCGCGAATGATTAATAGCGATATGATCGCACCCTGCGGTCTGGATTGTGCAATCTGCAGGAGAGCGCAACAAGAGGAAAATCCCTGCTTGGGTTGTCGCGGACCGGATGAGGCAAAACCCGATTTCTGCCTCAATCATTGCAAAATTCACAAGTGCGAGAAGCTTCAAGAACTGGGAAGCGATTTTTGCGATGTGTGTCCGTCGTATCCGTGTGAGGATGTACTGGAAAAAGAAACACGGTATGCCTCGGCGTATCCGCTTTTCGAGTCACCGATGGGCAATCTGGCATATATCCGAAAACATGGTATGGATGCGTTCCTCCTGAAAGAGCGCAGCGAGTGGACATGCGGGGAGTGCGGCGGGGTCATTTGCGTGCATTCCGGAATCTGCAGTGGAT
>JADGQQ010000048.1 GCA_017881645.1 Clostridia bacterium | reverse complement strand
TTGCCGGGACAATTTCAATCTCCGCACTGACAAAATCTTTCTCGACCATTCCGTATTCTGTATGAAGATAATCAAGAATCCCAAGCTTGAATCGATCGGATGCGTCTTTGTCAGCAATGGGACGGCCGCCGATAAGCAGATTCAGATCTTCTCCGCGAATGACTTCCGTTGCTTTTTTTGCCATTTGCTCTGTGCCGAGATGAGGAAGCAGATCCGTAATGTAGAATATCGGATCGTCGTCATTTTCACCGATATTCAGGAAAATATTGGATCCGTCCTGCCGGATGACAAGTCCGTGAATCGCAAGCGGAATGGTCGGCCACTGATATTTCTTAATACCGCCGTAGTAGTGTGTTTTCAGATAGACCATCTCATTTTCTTCGTATAGCGGATTCGGTTTAAGATCCAGGCGGGGTGAATCAACATGGGAGCCCAGGATGTTCATCCCATTCGTGATCGGCATTTTACCGATCACGGCGAGCATAAGACCCTTGCCCTTTATGGACTGATAGACTTTCTTTCCGGGCGTAAGAGATGATACCGCAGCAATGTCTACAAACCCAAGCGACTCAACCGATTCAATTGCAGTTTTAATGAATTCGCGCTCTGTCTTCCCGATATCCAAAAATCTCTTATATTCATCTGCAAAAGCAAACGCATGATCAAAATCATCCTGTGAACGGTTTTCCCACAAATTCGGATAATCTGCCAGAAGCATCTTATAATGTTCTTTATTTTTCTTTTTTGTCGATTTGTCCGTTATTTCTTCAGTAAGGATCTTTTTCCCTTTGGGCTGCATGCGATGTCCTCCTTGAATGACTGTCACATATTGTACTGAATGCGTGCGACAGAATTTTGATTTTATGATACCATATTTTTGTAATGTCTGACGAGTAACACTCGCAACCGTGGGGGGTAGTCATCATGTATGTCGACAGTCACAATCACACTTCTTTGTTCAGCGCTGACGCCTCCATGAAGGCCGGGGAACTGTTCTTGGCCGCCAGGTCCGCAGATCTCCGGGGTGTTGTGATTACGGAACACTATGAAATGGACTATCCGCACTTTCTGAACAAGGAACTCATTTTTGATGTGGATGCATATTTTCATTCTTTATCCGCTGATCAGGCCTCTATTCCGTCCGGGTTATCCGTCTTTTCCGGAATTGAACTTGGTTACCAGTCCCATCTGGTTGATTTCTATAATCAGCTTACGTCTTCGCATCCGTTTGATTCCATCATTCTCTCAAATCATTTGTACAAAGGACAGGATCCGTATTTTTTCAGAGAGTGTTACCTTGAACCGAAACACATCGTTTTCGGGAACTATGTGAACGAGCTGACGGAAATGGTTCTTTCAGGGATTGATTTTGACATTGTCGGTCATTTTGACTATATGTCACGTTATGCACCGTACGAGGATCCAAGGCTGTACTATTCGGATGCCCCTGATGAAATCGATCGTTTTCTATCCGCGATCATTTTAAAGAAGAAATCTCTTGAGATAAATACACGTTCCATAAACAAGCTTACTGCCAAAGGATTTTTAGATGGTTTTCCGGACAAAGAGATCATGCGCCGGTATTTGTCACTCGGAGGCGACCGCGTAACGTTGGGTTCCGATTCTCATGATCCGTCTACTGTTGGATGCCTTTTCCGCGAAACTGCGGCATTCCTTCAGTCATGCGGTTTTCAGGAAGTAACAACCTACGAATGTCGAAAAGAAATCCGGACGCCTATTTTGTAGAAATCCGGATTTTCATTTGCTATATTTGCTTTCTTCGCAGAAATTCTATGATCCTTAGAGAACACTCAACTCGTTGCGGTTGTGTCTGAAAGGTCTATTAAATATGCATAAAATGCTGTTCCTGATTTATAAACCATAATCGTAATGTCTGTGCTTCTTTCAGCACCGTCAATGCTGCAGAATATACGCACATTGCAGGTCCTGATATCAACAATATCTGTTGCTGCAATTCCGGTTTCTGCTGAAATTGTGTACAGTGCGTCCTGATAGAGACTGGATGTCTGATCACTTGCATATTCAATTGAATTCGAGGAACTTGTTCCCTTGAATTTCGTTGCGCTTGTATCCAGAGAAGTCTGGATATCTTGTCCCCAGGCGGCAAGCTTACTTATTTCGCTCTCTGTAAACGAATCGGAGTAAACAGGCGGGAAACATGAAAGCATTAGCTGATAGTCACCGCAAAAAGTAGCCTGGGCAAAAACACGGGCAACATTCTCCGGCGTCTGTGTGATGGCCGTATCCGCAACGGACGCAGCCGGTTTGGATCCTGAACATCCGGAAAGTGAAACAGCAAGCAAAACCGTAACAACAAGGACAGCGAAGATGCGTATGACTGGAGTATGTCTCTTCCGTTGATGGATCTGTACCGCAAAAAGATCAAGCATGTTGTTCTCCTCTGTATGAAAAATGGATTATGTAAGTGCATTATACACTATGTTCGTCCTCATCCAATACATCAAAGAATTTCATCTTGTCTTCCGGAATTCCGCCGTGTTTCTCGTAATATTCTTTAATCGCGGCTTTAACAGCCTGCTCCGCCAGCAGCGAACAATGCATCTTGACCGGCGGAAGCCCGTCAAGAGCCTCCGCAACAGCTTTATTCGTCAACGAAAGCGCTTCATCGATTGTATGTCCTTTGATCATTTCCGTGGCCATACTCGAAGTTGCAATGGCGCTTCCGCATCCGAAAGTCTTGAATTTGGCATCAACCACTATATTGTCCTCGATTTTCAGGTACACTTTCATGATATCTCCGCACTTAGCATTGCCAACCGTTCCCGTTGCCGATGCGTCTTCGATTTCGCCCACATTTCTCGGGTGCATAAAATGATCCATTACTTTATCGCTATATAACATATTGTTACCTCCCCGCTGTCAAATCAGCGTATTTATTTTACTTCGCGCATCGATTGCATGGCGTATATGGCGTGTGTTTGTTATTCAAAAAGTCCTCGTACAGCGGCGACATATCACGCAGTCTCTGTACGATTTCCTGCAGTGCAGGAACAATGGACATGACCTCTTCCTCCGTATTGAACTTGCCGATGCTGACACGAAGGGATCCGTGGGCTATTTCATGAGGCAGACCGATGGCCAGCAGTACGTGTGACGGATCCAATGATCCGGACGTGCAGGCCGATCCGCTTGAACAGGCAAAACCCATAAAATCAAGAAGCAGCAGCAAAGACTCACCTTCGATAAATTCAAACGACAGATTTGCATTACCCGGCAGTCTCTTCACGGGATGACCGTTCAGACGAACATGAGGAATAGCATCCAGAACAGCATCAATCAGTTCATCACGAATTTTCTCAATTCTCGGTATGTTTGCCTGCATTTCGGATAAAGACAATTCAAGTGCCTTTGCAAACCCGATGATATACGGCAGATTCTCTGTACCGGCACGTTTCGCACGTTCCTGGGCTCCGCCATCCATAAAATTCGTAATCGCAACACCCTTGCGGATATAGAGGATGCCGATTCCTTTGGGAGCATGAAGTTTATGCCCGGAAAGCGACAGCATATCCACGCCAAGTGCCTTAACATCAATCGGAAGTGCTCCGGCGGCCTGCACCGCATCCGTGTGGAAAAGAATCTTTTTGTCTTTGCAGATCTTTGCGATCTCCTCAATAGGTTCTACTGTGCCAATCTCATTGTTTGCCATCATGATCGTAACAAGTATGGTATCCGGACGGATGGCAGATTCGACTTGTGCGGGATCCACCAGACCATATTCGTCGACCGGCAGATATGTAATCTCATAGCCGAGCTTCGCAAGCGCCTCACAGCTATGCAGGACGGCGTGATGTTCGATCGCCGATGTGATAATGTGTTTTCCTTTTTTTGCATACCGGAATGCAGTGCCTTTAACAGCCCAGTTATCCGACTCCGTTCCGCAGGAAGTAAAATATATCTCCGACGGTTCCGCGTTCAGGCATGCTGCAATTCGGGCACGTGCATCTTCCAGCGTAGATTTTGCTTTTTGTCCTTCCAGATAAATGGAAGAAGCGTTCCCGAAGTTTTCCGTAAAAACCGGAATCATGGCATCAACAACTTCACTTCGTACGATCGTAGTGGCTGCATTATCCAAATAAACTCTCTTTACAATTTTCTCAGCCATTTATGTCACACAATTAGCCAATTCGGCTGCCTTTCTTATGTATTCTCATAAACAAACAAATACGATCTGCTGTAACGAACATTTATGCTCGTCATTGCATCTCGTATTTCTACTCTATTCGTTTCGAACACTCATCGGTGTAACAAATGTTACAATCAGAAAATTTCTTAGTAAATGAGTACAATTACCTGTTTAAAAATCATTTTCCCCTGCGCTGGTCCAGCCATTCCTTGATCTTAACTTCATAACCGATCCCGGTAGGTTCATAATAGATCGTCCCCTTCATCTCATCGGGTAAGTATTGAAGATCAACAATATGCCCTTCATAATCATGTGCATATTTATATCCGACTCCGTACCCTAAATCCTTCATCCCTTTTGCCGGAGCATTTCGAAGATGCATGGGGACTTCGCCCGTTCTTTTCTCCGCAACATCCTGCATAGCCTTATTTATGGCCAAATAGGACGCGTTGGATTTCGGGCTCGTTGCGACAACGATGGCTGCTTCCGACAGAAGAATACGGGCTTCCGGCATCCCGACCGCCATAATTCCCTGATAGGCTGCCATTGCAACGGATAAAGCCGAAGGATTGGCCATGCCGACATCTTCAGAAGCGCAAATGAGAATCCGTCTCGCAAGAAACTCAATATCTTCTCCGCCGTGAAGCGCACGTGCCAGATAGAATACGGCGGCGTCCGGATCGGACCCGCGCATGGACTTGATGAAAGCGCTGATGTTATCGTAATGGCTCTCCCCGTTCGCATCAAAGGCGATGCTTCTCTTCTGCATACAGTCTTCGAGCACTTCGGCATTGATCGTAACTGTACCGGATGCATCCGGCGGAGTTGTGATCGACGCAAGTTCCAATGCCCGAAGTGCAATTCTCGCATCTCCGTTGGACAGGTTGGAAATATGCAGCATCGCTTCTTTTGAAATGGATATCAGTTGATTCCCAAGACCGCGTTCTTTGTCATGCAGAGCCATTTCCATAATTCGCATGATGTCCTCTTCCGACAACGGCTTGAGTGCAAATATGGTTGATCTGGAAATAAGTGCTTTGTTGACTTCGAAAAACGGGTTTTCGGTTGTTGCTCCGATCAGGATCAGCGTGCCGTCTTCCACTTGCGGGAGAAGCGCGTCCTGCTGCAATTTGTTGAAGCGGTGAATCTCATCAATAAAAAGAACCGTGCGGCCGGACGGATTCAGAATCGGATTCTGTGTATCGGATATAACACGCTTAATCTCTGCAACGCCAGCGGTTACGGCATTAAGTTTTACAAATCCGGATGACGTGGTGTGTGCAATCAGACGGGCCAGAGAAGTTTTTCCTGTGCCGGGAGGTCCATAAAGAATAATAGAAGACAGTTTATCCGCTTCTATCATTCGTCTGAGCATTTTTCCCTTCCCCATCATGTGCTCCTGTCCGACGTATTCATCCAGCGAACGGGGTGACATACGATAGGACAGCGGCTCTTTTACGGGGTTTGCATTATCCAAAAACGATCACCTCAATTACATGTCGGGATAGAGAGGATAGCGGCTTGTCAGTGCATCAACGCGGAAAAGAATTTCTTCTCTCTTCGTCTCGATGTCCGTTAATGCCATGGCGATCAGTTCAGCAATTTCCGTCATATCATCCGTTGTCATGCCGCGCGAAGTAACCGCCGCGGTACCCAGGCGAATGCCGCTCGTTACGAACGGCTTTTCCGGGTCAAAAGGAATCGTGTTCTTGTTCGATGTAATGTTCACATCATCCAAACGGAGCTGCATAACTTTGCCGGTTACGCCGGTTCCGCGCAGATCCATCAGCATGAGATGATTATCCGTACCGCCGGAAACAAGGGCAATGCCTCTGTCCTGCAGTCCGTTGGCCAGTGCCGTTGCATTTTTAAGAATATTTCCCTGGTAGGTTCTGAATTCATCTGTAAGAGCTTCTTTGAAAGCAACCGCTTTTGCTGCGATTACATGCATCAGGGGGCCGCCCTGCTGACCCGGGAAAACGGCCAAGTCAATCTGTTTGGCGTACTGTTCTCTGCACATGATAATTCCGCCTCTGGGACCGCGGAGTGTCTTATGCGTCGTTGTAGTTACAAAATCCGCATAAGGAACCGGGTTCGGATGAAGTCCTGCCGCAACAAGTCCCGCGATATGAGCCATATCAACAAAAAGATAAGCTCCGACTTCATCGGCAATTGCACGGAACTTTGCAAAATCAATAATTCGCGGATATGCGGATGCGCCTGCGACAATCATTTTCGGCCGAACGGCTTTCGCCTGCTCCATCAGCTTGTCATAATCAATGCGTGCAGTAATCGGATCCACCTGATAGAAATCGGAATGATAGATTTTACCGGACACGTTCAGCTTCATGCCGTGCGTCAGATGTCCCCCGTGAGAAAGATCCATACCCAATATTTTGTCTCCCGGCTCAAGAACCGCAAAATAGACTGCTGTATTGGCCTGTGCTCCGGAATGCGGCTGCACGTTGACGTGGTCGGCTCCAAAGAGCTGCTTGGCTCTCTCAATCGCAAGCGACTCGGCGATGTCAACAAATTCACATCCGCCGTAATATCTTTTGCCCGGGTAACCTTCAGCATATTTATTTGTAAGCGGACTTCCGGTCGCCTCAAGGATTGCCTCGCTGACGAAATTCTCGGAAGCGATCAACTCGATCTTCGTACGCTGCCGATTTACTTCCAGCATGATGGCCTGATAGATTTCCGGATCCTGCGCTTTGATGTGCTCAAACATGATGTATCCTCCAAAATTCTCTGTAATGTAATTACTATAAATTAAACACCCTGTCATTCTACTGGATTCTTCTTCACCGGTAAAGAGTAAATACAATGATAAGCGGCCTTACATTTTGTAGAGTTCGTCCGATTCAGGCGGCAGAAGCGGGATTTGCACCTGATGATCGTCCTTCATCGTAAAACCGTCCTTTGTAAATAGACCGATGGCCGTACAAGAAATATTGCTTTCGAGAAGCCGCGAAATGATGACATCCGGTTCAGGAGTTGCAATCAACAGTGATCCTGAAGAAATCAATCGAAGAGCATTCAGATCCAAGGCCTTCGTTACGGCCAAAGTTACGGGGTGTACGGGAATGGCCGCAGCATCTACAAAAAGACCGGTTCCGGAAAACTCGGCCATCTCATAGGCGGCACCGAGAATTCCGCCTTCTGTCGCATCGTGCATCAAATGAACCGCACTCTTCAAGCCCTGCTTTCCTTTATCCGGTGCCGGGCTGCTGCAGCACGAAACGGCCAGAACGCCTTCGGAAACCACACTCAGCCGGTCGAGAAACATCCGCGCTTCCGCGAATTGTGCTTCGGTCAAAACACCTTTGAGCTTCTCTTCGTGTTCCATAACAGCGATCCAGGTGCCTTCAATCGCTGCCGTTTTGGTCATCAGCAGTGTATCTCCCGGCATCGCCTTCCCGGATGGAACCGGATCCATCGGATTCACGATACCGAATGCGGTGGTTGTTACGACAAACCGGTTCACAGCGTCACTGATTTCGGTATGACCGCCGACAATATCAACGCCCAGCTGAACCGCTGTATCGGAAGCCTGATCAATAATCTGAAGCAGGTCTTCACGAGATGTCTGCGGAGGCGCAATGACAACCAGAAGGATTCCGACCGGATGCACACCGCAGGCAGCTATGTCGTTACAGGACACATGAATGGCAAGACGGCCCGACTGCATCCCGCCCGCCGTAACCGGATCGGAAGATGCGACAAGCATATTCGGTTCCATATTGATCCAGGCACAGTCTGCGCCGATATTTGCACCGGTTACTGTACGCGCGGAAAGTGCGGGAAGTCGTGACAGAACAATTTCATGAAGTTCCTGATTTGTCAGTTTACCAATGCGCATTTCGACGCCTCCTCAGATATGAATGACTTCCACAGAATCCATTCCTCGTGCAACAAGTGAGGGAATATCCAAATTCTTCTCAGCCGCAGTCATATCATCACGATGCGGATGTGTTCTTGGATGCTTGGCTACAAAAACAGTACAGCAGTCTTCGTAAGGAAGAATCGAAGTTTCAAATGTTCCGATTCTGCGTGCAATGGTCGTCGTGTCATCTTTGTCGGTACCGATCAGCGGGCGAAAAACCGGCATGGTCACCACTTCATTCGTCAGATATATTGCCTCAAGCGTCTGACTCGCCACCTGTCCGAGACTTTCGCCGGTAATCAGCGCCTGGCATCCCGTTTTGCGGGCCAGTCCTTCCGCGATCTGCAGCATGACTCGCCGCATGGTTACTGTCAGCATATCCTGCGGACTGTTCTCATACAATTCCAGTTGAATGGAAGTGAAATCAACGATATGCAGGTGGATACGGCCGGCATAATTTGAAACAATCTTCGCAAGATCAATAACTTTCTCTTTCGCCCGGTCGCTTGTATAGGGATAGGAGTGAAAATACACGGCATCCAGAACCATGCCGCGGCTCGCCATCATATAGCCGGCTACCGGGCTGTCAATGCCGCCAGACAGCAAAAGCATACCCTTACCGGCAGTTCCGACGGGAAGGCCGCGATGGCCGTATATCTTTTCGCAATACAGGAAAATACTTTCCCGGACTTCCACATACAAGGTGAATTCCGGGTTATGTACATCCACCGATAATTCAGAAATCGCTTCAAGAATTTTGCCGCCCAATTCCGTGCAGATTTCAGGAGAATTCATCGGGAAGCGTTTATCTCCGCGTTTCGCTTCGACTTTAAATGTCTTGTATTTTTTTTCAAGAAGCAATTCTCTGACATAGGCCAGCGATTTTTCGCACATTTCTTCAAAACCGCCGGAAAACTTCCAGACAAGGCTCGCAGAAACAATTCCGAACACTTGCGTAACCGCTTGAAGTACGTTTTTGGCCATGGCAGGGTCTTCTTCAAAAGAAATAATCCGGTCTGATTCTTTGGCATCCAGTGCATCTGTTTTCTTCGGCTCAATCCAGAGTCGAGACTGGCTCTGAAAAATGCGAAGACTTCCATACGGACGGAGCCTGTATGACAGGTTGCTCATGAGCTGATGCTCGAACTTGCCTCGATTTAATCCTTTCAAAGCAATCTCACCCATTCGTGCCAGAATAATCACTTCATGCTGTATGCGGTTCGTCATGAACGGCCTCTTTTCGTGCTGTATTTTGTAAATATCTGATGGATGGCTGCGGAAACGGCGGCTACTTCCTGTGCTGTTGAGAATCTCGAAAAACTGATTCGAACGGCATTCCGGGCAACATCCGGCTCTACGCCCATCTCAAGAAGAACATGACTGACTTTCCTGTTCTTCGACGAACAGGCCGAGACGGTCGATACATAAATATCCTGTTCTTCAAGAGCGTGCAGCATGGTTTCTGCAGAAAATGATGCAAAAGAAAGATTCACAATATAGGGCAGTGCATTTTCCGGTGAAAGAATCGACGGTGAAAGGTCCGCAAGCGCCTCTGTCAATTGCTTCTTCAACATGGTAACACGAACCAGCGCCGTATCCCTGTCAATTTCTGCAAGCGATATAGCGAGTGCCAAAGCACCGGCCAGATACGGACTCTCCGTTCCGGAGCGAATCCCGTTCTGCTGTCCGCCGCCATAAATGAGCGGATGAACTTTGCATCCTTCTCTGACATAAAGCAATCCGATTCCTTTGACAGAATGAACTTTATGGCCGGAAAAGGACGCCATGTCGATGCCCATATTGGAAAGCCGCACAGGAAGTTTGCCGAGTGACTGTACACAGTCGAGATGAATGCGCGTCTGTACATTCGTCCGGTTCCGAACGGCAAGGATATCCGCTACAGGTAAAACAGCGCCCGTTTCATTGTTAACATGAGTCAGTGTGATCAGCGCTGTATCTTTTCGAATTGTCTCTTCAAGTTGATGCAGATCCGGCTGACCATCCCGGTCCACACGCAGATAGGATACTTCATATCCGGAATCTTCCAGATAGCGAAGTGTCTCAAGAGATGCTTTATGTTCAGTTCTTGTAGAAATGATATGCTTCCCGAGCCTTGGATTCGCATGGAGGAAGCCCCGGACAGCCGTATTGATCGACTCCGACCCGCAGGAAGTAAAATACAGTTCGTTTGTCTTCGTTTGCAGGGACAAACTGATCGACAGCAAGGACGCCTTGAGACTTTTTTCGGCTAAAACGCCCAGCCGGTGCAAAGATCCGGGGTTGCCAAATTCATCATCGGATTGCAATGACTCATACACATATCCGGCCACTTCCGGAAGAGGCTTTGTCGTAGCGCTGTTATCGAGGTAAATCAGAAGACTTCCCTCCTCTTTATACGGTCAGTTCAGGATCCGAAAGCTCCATGTCGACTGCGTACCGTTCAAGAATCGGCTTCACATCATCTTGAAGAAAAGCAGTAACCTGTTCCGGACAGCGACCGATATAGAGCTGCGGATCAAGCAATGCGGAAAGTGTTTCCGAGGAAAGACCAAATGTTGCATCACCGGCTATGCGCTCGAGAAGGTCGTTGGGCTTCCCTTCAACCTTGACTTCCGCACCGGCCGCCATAGAATGAACACGTATCTTCTCATGCAGGTCCTGCCGGTCGCCGCCTCTGGATACGGCTTCCATAAGAATATTCTCGGTAGCCATAAACGGAAGTTCGTCCATAATATGCTTGCGGATTACTTTCGGATATACGACAAGTCCGGAAACAACATTCAGATAAATGCTGAGAATTGCATCGACAGAAAGGAACGCTTCCGGAACACTGATTCTCTTATTGGCAGAATCATCCAGCGTTCTTTCAAACCATTGCCCGGCCGCCGTCATC
>JADGQQ010000047.1 GCA_017881645.1 Clostridia bacterium | reverse complement strand
TTGATCGTTTGTTGAAATATCGAATCCGCCTGATTGATATTGATGAGTATCCGAGTGTTGGTTACGATCAGCTGCTGAGTTTTATAGCCGGTATCTGCGCAAAGGATTATGACCTGACTCACATTTTCATTGACAGTGTATGCAAAGTTGCAAAGGATGACAATCTTGAAGACTTAGCCAGCTTTCTGAACAGGCTTGAGACCTTCCTTTCCGACAGTTCAATATTCGTTACAATCATATGCAGCAGCGATGTAAAAGAACTCCCTGAAAAAATGAAGAAATACTGCTGATTCCAGAACAAAGAAATGAACCGGAGAACATACGTCACAGATGTATGTTCTCTTTCATTTCCCCGACGGATATGATATAAAGATTGTAACTTGAACAAAAAAAATTTATCTGTTTTGAAAGAAGGATTGTACCTTGTGGAAAGAATTTAAGGCTTTTATTCTGCGCGGCAATGTTATGGATCTGGCTATTGCTGTCGTCATGGCAACAGCGTTCACTGCTATTGTTAATTCCCTTGTTAAGGACATTATCATGCCCTGCATAGGAATGCTTACATCCGGAATCGACTTTGCTTCGATGAAGTATGTACTGAAAGCCGCGACGCTTACTTCTGTCGGAGTCATTGACAAACCGGAAGTTGCTATCGGATATGGCATTCTTATCAACGCAATTATCCAATTCCTTGTTATTGCCATTGTAATTTTCCTTGTTGTTAAAATTATTAATAAAGCGCGCGCTAAATCCGACGCCATCGCAAAGAAAAAAGCCGAAGAAGCCGCCGCTGCTGTCCCGCCCGCTGCGGATATCGTTCTGCTTACCGAAATTCGTGATCTTCTGAAAACACAGAAGTGATAAGCCGGAACAGTTACTGCAAACATCTGACTTTCGTGTCTTTTTCTTGTCGATTTTAGACAATTATTGTGCCGGAACGCTTTTCGAGTTGTGATTGCAGATCAGTCGTGATACGTTAGAAGTCAACGTGAGGAGGAATAAGCATGCGCCAAAATTTATCCATACTTGTCGAGAACCAATCAGGTGTCCTCGCACGCGTTGCCAACCTCTTTGCACGACGCGGATTCAATATTGAGAGTCTCGCTGTCGGGACCACTCACAACCCTGAGATTTCCCGCATTACGGTAAGCATAACTGCGGATGAGGAGCAAACAGCACAGATCGTGAAGCAGCTTCATAAGCTCCCGGTCGTCCTCAAGGTTAAGCGCCTAGAGAAAGACGCCCATTTTTCCAGGGAACTTGTTTTCATCAAGGTTACGTGTGATTCGGTCACGCGCACTTCTGTTCTTCAGATTGTCGACATTTTCAGGGGACACATCATTGATGTCTCTCCCAGCACCGCAACCATTGAAATCTCAGGAAGCAGCGACAAAATTCAAGCTTTGACGGAGCTGTTGGTTCCATACGGGATTCTGGAAATGGTCCGGACCGGACTGATTGCAATCGAGCGCGGAGAACGCGTGCTGTCTTTAGATTCCTGATGGGAACCTTGACAGCCATTCCTTACAACAAATCATTTTTGGTTTGAATAAATTTGCCTGACGCAAGGTCAAAGGAGGCCCCCATCATGAAAAAAGTATACAAAGACGCAGAATGCCAGACCCATGCCTTAGATAATAAAATTGTTGCCATCGTAGGTTACGGCAGTCAGGGACACGCTCACGCCCTTAATCTTAAAGAGAGCGGTGTGAACGTAATTGTTGCATTGTATGAAGGATCCAAATCCTGGAGTATCGCCGAGAATGCAGGACTCAAGGTCATGACAACAGCCGAAGCCACAAAGGCCGCCGATGTTATTATGATTCTGATTAACGACGAGAAACAGAATGCGATGTACGAGAAAGATATCATGCCGAATCTGACCGAAGGAAAAGCACTTGCTTTTGCTCATGGATTCAACATCCATTTTCAGAGAATTGTACCGCCGGCCAATATTGACGTCTTCATGATCGCACCGAAAGGCCCGGGCCACACAGTTCGCTCCGAATACCAGATCGGACGCGGCGTTCCCTGTCTCTTTGCTGTTTATCAGGACTATACCGGTAACTGCCGTGATATTGCTTTTGCATATGGACACGGCATCGGCGGCGGTCGTGCGGGACTTCTCGAGACAACTTTCCGCGAAGAAACAGAAACGGATCTCTTTGGAGAGCAGGCCGTTCTTTGCGGCGGTGTTTCGGAACTGATGAAAGTCGGATTCGAAGTGCTCTGCGAAGCAGGTTATGATCCTGAGAACGCTTATTACGAATGTATGCACGAAATGAAATTGATTGTGGACATGGTCTTCCAGGGCGGTCTTTCCCGTATGCGTTACTCGATTTCCGATACTGCCGAATACGGCGATTACTGCATCGGCAAGCGCATCATTACGGATGAGACCAAGAAGGAAATGAAGAAAGTTCTTGCTGAGATCCAGGATGGTACTTTTGCACGCAACTGGATTCTCGAAAATCAGTGCGGCCGTATGAATTTCAATGCACGCCGCCGTCTTGAAGCTGAACATCCGATCGAAAAGGTCGGTAAAGAGCTTCGTGCCCTGATGAGCTGGAACGCACCGAAGGATTAATCCGGTACGAATTCAAAAATCACATGCATAAGGCCTCCGGATTTTGTCCGGAGGCCTTATTTTTGTTATTACTTATTTTTACTGAATCGGATTATGCTTTCCAGAGCCCGTGAAGATTGCAGTATTCATATACTTCAAACTCGGCGGCTGTGCCGGTCGGAAGTGTGAAAACGGCTTTCGGAGCATCTGCCGGTGTAAGAAATTTGGTATAGACTTCCGACTCTGTAACAACCGCAATCCACTGAATAAAATGTTCCGGTGTCATCGGATGGGGTACACTTCCAACGGCAACTTCGATTTCGGAACCGTTCACAGTTACAACCGGGATGTGCTTCTCTTTTGCGGCCGTATCGTTTTCACCGGCTGCAAGAAGCTTCATTGGCTGTCCGCAGCAAACCAGTGTGCCGCCGCCGACATGAAGAACTACTACCATATTCCCACAGACAGAACATTTGTATACTGAAAACAATCGCGACATATGTCTTACCTCATTCTTTCTCTTTCTTGTGAGCCTGATAATTAATAGTTCTTGGCCTGCAGCTCAAAAAAGGCCTGTGCATGTTTGCAGACCGGGCAGATGGCCGGTGCGTGCTTGGCTATATGAATGTGACCGCAGTTGATGCATTTCCAGACAACAATTCCGTCGCGTTCAAACACTTCACCCTTGTCAAGTCTCTCCGTCAAAGCTTTGTATCTGGCCTCATGTTCCTTCTCCACGTTCGCAACGCCGTCGAACAGGGCGGCAAGCTGATTGAAGCCCTCTTCACGAGCATCTGCAGCAAATTGCTTGTACATTTCAGTCCACTCATAATATTCGCCTGCAGCGGCATCCAGGAGGTTTGTCTTCGTGTCAGCAACTTCACCGCCATGAAGTGCCTTATACCAAAGCTTCGCGTGTTCCCGTTCATTTCCGCTGGTTTCAGTGAAAATATTGGAAATCTGTACGTACCCTTCCTTTTTTGCCTGTGAGGAATAATAGCTGTATTTGTTCGTAGCCATTGACTCGCCTGCAAAAGCAGCGTTCAAATTCTTCTCCGTCTTTGATCCTTTCAAATCCATTCTAATTACCTCCGTATTCATCATATATTCTGGAGTGCTTCCGCACGAAGCCAGCAAACGAAAACTGAGCTCTCCAAAGAGAGCTCTTCAGTTCTTCTGCTTGCAGGAACCGCAAAGTCCTGTAGCGCGCACATCAAATTCTTCCATCTGAAAACCGTGCAGCGAATCCGGCACCGCACAGCCTTCAAGTGAGAAATCATAAACTTCTTCACAGTTCGTGCAGTAGAAGTGACCATGATTGTCCGTATACCCGTCCAACCTGACTTCGTCTTCATTGGTTCGAACAACCCGAACCAGACCCGCTTTGGTCAGTGTATCGACCGTATTGTATATGGTCGTTTTGGATAGAGACGGATTTTCAATTTTCAATGCATTGAATACCCTGTCAACCGTAGGATGGGTTCTGTTTTCCAACAGATATCGATATACACTGATTCTTTGCGGCGTCAACCGGATGTCTCCGCTCGAAAATCTCCGAATGATTGTCTGAACAATATCACTCTCTGTCAATTTATAACCCTTCTTCCATATTGTAATGCTTCCATTATAATAATGCTTACGGATTTTCATGTCAAATCATAACGGTTGTTTCCGGACATTCATGTCACTTTCTTTTGTTCTTTTTTTTCTTTTTGTCTTTCTTCCCGGACTTATCTTTATTCTTGTCTTTCTTCTTCTCTTTTTTCGCTTCATTGTACGTGGCTGATACATCCGATGCTTCGGCTTCAGGAGCATTTTCAGGCTCAGCGGATTTTTCGGAAACGGCTGCCTTCTGTGCTGGTTTTCGAATCACTTTCGTTACGGGACGTTTTTTGTCCGGTGTCTTCGCATCCGGTATCTGATGACCCGCTGTCGATGCAGGAACCGTATTTTTCAATGATTCAAAAAAATCAATAACGCCCTGCAATCCGGTTCCGGAAAGCCGGTAAAAAACCCATCGGCCGCTTTTCCGTGCTTCAATCAGCTGATTTTCAAGAAGGACATTCATATGATGGGAAAGCGTGGGCTGCGTAATAGGAAAATGTGAAAGAATATCTCTTGCACATAGTTCCCCCCGGTCTGCGAGCAGTCGAAGTATTTGCATTCGATTCACATCCGTGAGGACATGAATAACCTTGTAAAGTCTGTCGGCTGAGTGTTCTTTGGATTTCTTCCCCTTCCTGTCATTCATAACGTTTTCTCCTTTTCCGCATTTTATGCGATGAGCTGATCTTTCAGGGCCTCTTCAAATTCTGCAAGATTGGCACAGGCGACAATTTCCGTATTTTCTTCTATCAATATTTCTTCGCCGCCTTTTACAAGAACGGTAAAGGGGATGCCCATTTTACGAAGAAGAACGAGTTGAAATTCCTTGCTTTTCCGGGTGCTGAGATATCGGTCAAGCATCCGGATCACCTGCTTCGCGTCTTCGAGATATATGCCCGACAGCCTCATGAGGTGATCTACAACATATACAGCAAATACATCATCAAAAACCAGTTCCTTCTTTAAAGGGAATACGGAGGTGAAAGCCGTAATCGAAAGCTTGGACACGAGCTGCAAGCTCTGAAAATCAGCCAGCGGAATCCGGAAACTCTTGACATTGGACGAAAATATCTCTTTCAGCTGTTCAGCGGAAAGCTCGCCCTTCAGTTCCTGAATTCTGCCGACACGCGTCAGCATGCGGTTTTTCGGGAAAAAAGTCTCCTGGCCCGTGTGTGTCGCTTTGTGAATAAACCAGGATTCCGGGATAAGACTCATTCTTTTCCATCTATATAACGTGCCGTATGAGATACGCGCCGCCCGAAGCAATTCTCTTTTTGAAATCAGTTCTTCTTCCGCCATGTGACACTCCTTACGTATACAAAAAGCTGCAGTTCGGGTGGATTCCACGCACTACAGCTTGATTGTACCGTAACATTGTTACAGGCTCCGTACGTCTATATGGCAAAATGCTTGCCAATTCGCGACAGATTAATAATTTATGAATGTATCCGTAATAAAATTCTGGGTCGCCGACCAGCTATTCGGGTCAAAGAAACTCGTAAGAATGGCATTCTGGAAAAAGTACATATACGCAAATGAGAGGCACCCGAGTAATATTCCAATAAGGCAATAAATCAGAATCGCTCTTGAAAGGTTCTTCCGGCTCTTGTTCTTTCCTGCAAATGCAAAGATAAGAAGAGCAACACAGCCGATGACAGGAATGCAGGCCAGAAGCAAAAAGAAGAACGAACCTACGGTCGTCAAAGGCTTGTATTCTTTCGGGATCACAGGCTCCGTCTTAACGGGAGGAACAGACACAGATGCAGGTGCCGCCGTTGCCGGCGCTGTCGGAACGACTGCGGCAGAAGGGGGAGTAAACACCTCGGCAGTTGCATAGGCTACAGCCGGAGCAACAAAAACAGGGGGCGCCGGTTCGCTGATAACGGGAGATTCCATGGAATCCGACACGTATGCAGCCGGAGCCGCAAACGACGGTGATTCCGCTGTTGTTTCAATAACCGGTCCGGCAGGCTGTACAATATAGGCCGACGGTATCTCAACAGTACTTGATTCCTGTGTCTCAACGGGCACCGCCGGAATTTCGAATTCTGAATTCTGCGGTACGGAAGATTCTACAGCTGTCTGTTCCCCTGCAACCGGCATTCTGCTGCCGCACTGTGGGCAAAAAGTATAGTCCTCCAGAAGTTCTGTGGAACATTTGGGACAAATCATTCTGATTACCTCCTTACGAATATAAAACAAATGTATTGTTGTGGTAATTATAGCATAAACATATTCAAAAATCTGCTGATGTGAACTACAAGTCCACACCGATACAGGCTTGAATGATGGAGTAAATTTCTTCGTTTTTCTTCTTGAGCGATACCGGAACACCTCGCGTATCCAGGAAGCAATGCCTGGTTTCCCCCACCGCCCGAAGTTCGCCGCTGACTGCATCCATAACTTTGTAGGAAATCGTTAGTTTCACCCCGGTAAATAATTCGATGCGCGGAATAATATACACTGTATCCCAGAATCGAACCATCGATTTAAATTCGCATTTCACTTCGAGTACAGGGCTGCTTATCCCGACTTCTTCCATCTTTTTGTAACCGAAACCAATCTGTTCAAGCAGATCGATTCTCGACTCTTCAAACCAGCGGATATAGTTGGAGTGATGGATAATTCCCATCTGATCCGTTTCGTAATACTGTGCTTTGTGCGTATATCTTTTGTATGAGTCAATCATGATCCGTCTCCTTGCTTGACCTTATAATGGCAGATCTTTTCGCCTGAATACAAGAATGCCGATTGCATAGAGGGCAACTCCGATGGCGAACATCGCTATAAAATTCGGAAGAGAGTTGCCGTTTCTGATAATCAAATGTGTGTCCGAGAAAGTAATCAGTGACAGGTATTTGAGATTTTTGAGACTGTCATCCGATTGGGACAGCAATGTGATTACGAAAAAAGCAAGTGGAAATCCTGCTCCTAATGCAATGGAGTGTTTGGATAAATTGAATATGCACGAAAAACAGAAGGTAATGCCGCCGATGGCAAAGGCCAGAAGAAAATCGCTGGCATCCATCATGAGGAACTGGCGGAAGTCCAACTGATCCGGCTGCAATATCTGCCCTGCGGCGACCCCTACCAGACCAATCGACCCGAACATAACCACCAGAGAAGATATTAAGTACATAGCCTGTGTTACCGTTACCGAATTTCTTTCAATCGGAGCGGAAAGAACATACGCCATACTACCTCGATCCACTTGAGACGCAATCAGCTTATTCCCGACAATAATGCAGTAAATCATCGGAAATATGACCGCCATCATTTGAAAATACTGTGCCGCAAGAATGCCGGTCAAGGTAAGATTATTCAAATCCAGACGATTGCCCATCATTTGAGTCAGGTTGGCGGGCAGTTTCCCCGAGTTCAGCATGGCTTGCATTGCAACGAGCGTATCCGTAGTGAACACGGCAATCATAACCGCCAGAAAAACACACGGTACGGCTGTAAAAATGACCAGAAGCAACCAATTTGATTTAATGGCCTGTTTAAATAATGGAAGATTCATCATCACTCTCTCCTTTGTATTGCTTCTTAAAGTAGTTATCCAATGTATGTTTTATTTCAGACAAGAATTTGACGTCATAGTTTTTGAGCAGTTTAAAAAACGAATTGATGTCCCCATCGCATACTTTCACAATTACCTGATGGAGTTCCGGTTTCAGGCGTTCCAACTCAATCTTAGACGTAATAAAACTCTCATATGACTCTTTCGTGTGAAATTCAATCTTGTAGGTCTTATCCTTATGGTGCTTGATTTCTTCCACGGAGACGATGGAACTGATCCGTCCGTCCTTTATCAGGGCAACGCGGTCGCATGTATCTTCAACCTCGTCGAACATATGGCTGGACATCAGGATGGTCTTTCCCTTTTTCTTCTCCTCTTCGAGAAGTTCCACAAAAGAAGCTCGCATCAGAGGATCCAGACCGGTTGTCGGCTCGTCAAGAATGAGAATATCCGGATCACACATGAGTGCTGCAACGATTGCAGTCTTCTGTTTCATGCCTTTTGACATGCGTTTCAGATTCGCAGTCGGGTCCAACTGTAGCATGCTGATCATATGTTCGGCATATGACATATCCGTTAATCTCATCAAGTCCGCCTGCCGTTTCAGAAAAGCGGTCCCCGTCGGCGAGTCCGGGAAAGCGATTTCACCGGGAATATAGCCGACTGTCTTCTTGATTTTTGCCGAGTCTCTCCAACAGTCAAGCCCGTTGACGGATGCGCTTCCGCCGTCCGGCCGAATAAATCCCATGATGCTGCGCAAAGTGGTTGTTTTCCCGGCTCCATTGATTCCGACAAATCCGAAAGTCTCCCCCTGCATCACTTCGAAAGAAGCATCAAAAACGCCCCTGCCGTTTCCGTAATCCTTTAAAAAATGATCCACCCGTATGACCGTCTTCATTTCTGATCTCCTTTTCCATTGTCATTATTCTGATAGAAATGCATAAAATAGTCCTGCAGAGTGAATTTGATCTCCGAGAAAAACTTCATGTCATATTCTGAAACAGAGGCAATGAAGGCGTTGATATCTTTATCATCGACGAGTACTTTCACCTGTCTTTTGGCATCATTCTTACTTGACAGGACAAAATTTCCAGCCGTGAATTTGCGATATTGATCGTCCGAGTTAAATTCGATCTTATATGTTTTGCTTGATGAATGTTTCAAATCATTCGTTATGATTGTGGATACGATTTTACCGTCTTTAATGATGGCAATCCGGTCGCAAGTACTGTCAACTTCGCTAAGAATATGACTGGATAGCAGAATTGTTTTCCCGAGAGCTTTCTCTTCCTTAACAAACTCGATGAATAGCTCCTGCATCAGCGGGTCAAGCCCGGAAGTCGGCTCATCCAGAACCAATACGGCAGGATCGTGCATAAAAGCTGTTACAATGGCTAGCTTTCTCTTCATGCCGAGTGACATGTATTTCAGCGAACCATTCGGTTCAAGTTCAAATTTGTCGATCAGATACTCCGTTTTTGTCATATTGCTGATTTTCCGCAGGTCCGCCATCATCTTAATGAACTGCACACCGGTCAATTCATCCGGCAATGCAATTTCACCGGGCAGATATCCAAGTTCCATCTTAATCTGCCGTGATTGCGTCCAGCTGTTTGCACCGTTGACCCATGTCGTGCCCTCCTGAGGTTTAGAAAATCCCATGATGTGCCGGATCGCCGTGGTCTTCCCTGCACCATTCGGTCCGAGAAACCCGAATACTTCACCCTTTGCAACTTCAAACGAAATATCAAAGACGCCTCGTCCGTGACCATAGTCTTTCGTCAGACGTTCAACTTTGAGAATTGACATTTCCGGTTCCCCTTTCAGAAAAAGGCAGCAATGTGTTGTTGTTCTAAATTATACCTATGTACCAACACTTCATCAACCAACATCCCCCTTTGGAATGTAATTTATTCATATTTTTTGTTTCGCACCGTGTTGTGATTTGTCTTTAAAGTTGATGCAAATGGAAAAACAGCCGGAGCAGCCCCGTCTGTATAAAGCCGGTTATACCGGCGGAACCGATTCCGTTCCAGTCTTGATCCGGATTCTGTCAGGGATTGTCTGACGCGAAGAAAAGGACACAGCCCTCCGTAATTCCCAGTGAAATTTTATCAATATACGCGCTGTCCGAAAGATATGATCGATCTTTCTTATTCGTAATGAACCCGACTTCCACCATGACGCCCGCCAGATTATGTTCGCGAAGCACTGCAAAATTGTCCGTCAGAACGCTCTTCGCATTTGTTGCCATCTGAGGTTCAGAACTGATGACAGCATCATAAATCGATTGCGCAAGTAATTGATTCCGAGAACCATTTCTGCCGTAATAAACTTTTCGCAAAGGAAAATTCGGGTTATTCCGATATTCCGGAATCGTTTTCACCATATGTTTCTCACTCGAGATAACTGATTCATCCGTATCATAATAGACCTGCGTACCGTGCACATACGAAGACCCATTGGAATTGACATGAATGGACAGGTACAAAACATCCGTCATCTTCTTTTCAAGATTCATGAGGAGATTCAGATCCGGACCAACACCCGTGCCTGCCATAATTCCCATACCGCCGCCGCTGACTTTATTGGTGTTGACTTGAATCGTATCCGACAATTCGCGGATAATGCGCTCCTTATCTCTGTTGCTGAGAGTGTCAATTCTCATTTGATCCGCATACTGGATGCAATAGAGATGTGTTAAGGATATTCGTCTGTACAGGGATACCCGGGAATCGTCCGAGCGCATCATAATGACCGTCGCGCCCTTGGCTTCCAGATCCATTTTTGTTCTATTCGCAACAGTCAGATTGATCGGCGCCTCAAGATATTTCACGCCTCCTGCCGAAATTGAACACCCCGGGTCCTTGCCACCATGACCGGGGTCGAGAAAAATGAGCTTCCCGCTCAGCGGCAGAGAGGTATCGGTCTGAAATGTTAAAAGCTGTGTGAACGGAACAACCGAATCCACCGGCGTCGGCATCAAAACAGTCACCGGCGTCGGCATCAAAACAGTCACCAGCTGATTTCCTTCCGAAACCGGGGTGCCCGGCGTTGACGGATTTGCCGCATCGGATAACGCGTTCTGCGAACCGACAGGTGATAGCCAAAAATTCGTACCGGAAACATACAGCGAGAGTCTTGCAAATACAAGTATCCCAAAAACGAGAATCCCGATCAGAAGCAATCGGAAATAGACTTTGTTATGATTTTTCGGTTTTGGGTCGAGTTCCGATCCCGCATCGTTCATGCTGCTGTTCATCTTTTTTCCCTCACGGCATTTGATCATATAAGATAAAATACCACACAATTCGACTGCAAGCACAAATGACATAAACATTCCGCAGGATTGCATCGCAATCAGCGGACCTGATAGATGGTGATCGGCAGTATTCCGCACGGATGAAAATGTCCTGTCTCCCGCTG
>JADGQQ010000005.1 GCA_017881645.1 Clostridia bacterium | reverse complement strand
TTAACCATTCCTCAAACGCAGACGTAATTATTATTGCCCGTGGCGGGGGATCCATGGAGGATCTCTGGTGTTTTAATGATGAGGCGTTAGCCAGAACCGTTTATAAGTCGGCCCTTCCTGTCATTTCAGCTGTGGGTCATGAGACGGATTTCACGATCTGCGATTTTGTGAGCGATCTTCGGGCACCAACTCCGTCAGCAGCTGCCGAATTAGTCATGCCGTTAAAATCCGAATGTCTGTCCAGGCTGCAGGTGCAGCAAGACCGGCTGACCCGAGCACTGCTTCACAGCGTTTCCATCCGTAGAAATCATCTTCTGGCGTTGTCAGGCAGCCGTGCGCTGGTTTCGCCCATGCGCCGCATTGAAGCACAGAATCAGCGCTTGGATTTGCTTACAGTTCGGCTTATTCATTCTCAGAATAGAACATTCGATCGATCGTCGCGAAGACTTGAACAATGTATCGCGGGGTTGGATGCGCTTAGTCCTCTGAAAGTATTGTCTAGAGGGTACAGTCTGACGATAGACCCCGATACGGGGACATCTATCTCATCCATTACGCAGGTAACCTCAGGTCAGTCTCTGCAAATTCAACTTTTTGACGGTCTTGTTGACTGTACTGCTGAAAAAACACATGCAAGGAGGTCCCTATGAAACAGCCGGATTTACCCAGTAATCTTTCTTTTGAAGATGCTATGAAAGAGCTTGAATCCATCGTGGCTAAACTGGATTCGGGAGATGGAACTTTAGAAGAATCCATAACACTTTTTCAAAGAGGCGTTGAGCTCTCAAAGCTTTGCAGTAAGAGACTGGAAGATATCGAAAAACGCGTGCGAATTCTTACAGACAATTCAAATGGGAATAAAAAGGAAACGGACTTTCTTCCAACCGACGAATCGAATACGGAGAAGTAATTGTATATGCAACAGGAAGAGCGAAGTTTCGATGTGAACCTGCGTTCATATCAAAAGACAATTCATGAGAATCTTACAGCATTCTTCCTGGGATCGGACAGCAGTCCGGATCTTACTTCGAGAGCTGCGATATACAGTCTTATGGCCGGCGGTAAGAGAATTCGCCCGGTCCTCATGCTTGCAGTCAGCGAAATGCTGCAAATTTCAACAGAAATCATTCTGCCGTTTGCATGTGCGATTGAGATGATTCACACCTATTCGCTGATTCACGACGATCTTCCATGTATGGATAATGACGATACCCGCAGAGGCATGCCGACCTGTCATGTGCAGTTTTCCGAACCTGTCGCTTTGCTGGCCGGAGACGCATTACTTAACCGGTCATACGAAATATTACTTGACGCCTGCTCCGACGGGAATATCGGGAAAATTCGTGCGGCCGGGTTTCTTGCCGCAATGGCCGGCTCGCAGGGAATGATCGGCGGGCAGACAATGGACATTCTATCCGCCGGGCAGAAGATTCCGGAAGAGACCCTTCGGACCATGCATAAAAAAAAGACAGGGTGTCTGCTGACCGCCGCGATTGTTCTTCCCGTATTTCTTATGAATGAATCAAAGATGCAGCACGAAATTGAATCTGGACTGCAGCGCTTTTCCGAACATTTGGGACTCGGGTTTCAAATTAAAGACGATTTGTTGGATGTTACATCGACCAAAGAAATACTTGGAAAGAGCATCGGAAAAGACGCAGAGGAAGATAAATCTACATTTGTTACTTTATTTTCCATCGAAAAGGCACAAACAATGCTTGAAGCTGAGATGAATCTGGCTCACAATGAGTTGATTCTTCTCAGGGGTTACGGTTTGGACACGGTTTTCCTGGAAGAAATAAGCACGTATTTATTACATCGCGAAAAGTAGGATTGAATAAATGAACAAAAAACTGGATGATTTTAAAGATCCGACGGAGATTGCCGGTTATTCGAATCAGGAAATGTGTGATTTGGCCGATGATCTCCGAAAGGAAATTATAAGCCGCGTTTCGCAAAACGGAGGACATCTTTCATCGAATCTCGGTGTTATTGAGATGACGATTGCTTTGTTCGCACGCTTTAATTTTGAGCAGGATCAAATTGTTTGGGATGTAGGTCATCAAAGCTATGCCTATAAGCTTCTGACAGGAAGAAAAGATCAGTTTTCTTCGCTGCGCAAATTTGAAGGAATTTCCGGATTCCCAAGAAGGGATGAAAGCCCTTATGATTTTTTTAACACGGGACACAGCAGTACGTCTATATCGGCCGCATTGGGCCTTCTCCGTGCAAAGCATCTGAATGGTGACAAGGGAAGAGTGATTGCAGTCATCGGCGACGGAGCGCTCACAGGGGGCATGGCATACGAAGCCTTAAACGATGCCGGTCAGTTCGGTGAAGATCTGATTGTAATTTTAAACGACAACCAAATGTCGATTGATCACAACGTTGGAGCGGTTTCCAGACATTTGGCTTCCCTGCGGTCATTTACGGGCTATATCCGTGCGAAGAAACGCACGGAAATCATACTGAATCACATTCCGCTGCTCGGGAAGCCCATTGTCCGGTTTCTATCCTTCTTAAAGGACTCACTGCGACTGGCGATTCGTCAAAATCATCCTGTTATTTTCGAGGATCTTGGGTTTCGTTATTACGGACCCATTGACGGTCACAATATTCCCACAATGCTGCGCTATCTCGATACCGTTAAAGAGTTAAAGGAACCCGTTCTTCTTCATATCTGCACACAAAAGGGAAAGGGTTATGAGTATGCGGAAGCGGAACCTTCTCAGTATCACGGGGTTGCACCATTTGATGTGGAACTCGGTTGTGAAAACGGAATGTGCAGTACGTTTACCTCTGTCTTTGGATCCACCCTTGTTGAAATTGCAGGTGAAAATGATAAAATTGTCGCCGTCTGCGCGGCTATGATGTCGAGCACGGGCCTAGACGCTTTTCGCAATTTATACAAGAATCGTTTTTTTGATGTCGGCATTGCGGAAGGTCACGCTCTGACTATGGCAGCCGGACTGGCAGCAAACGGGATTATTCCTGTGGTGGCTCTATACTCCACGTTTTTACAGCGCGGGTTTGATCAGATTCTTCATGATATTTGTCTGCAGAAGCTTCATGTCGTTCTATCCATTGATCGAGCGGGAATTGTTGGTGCTGACGGCGAAACTCACCAGGGAATTTATGATTTACCTATGCTACTTACTATGCCGGGTATGGAAATACTTGCTCCGAGAGATTATGCGGAACTGGCATTTATGCTTCGATATGCATGTCTCGAAGCGTTGGGTCCGGTCGCCGTTCGGTATCCGCGATCGTCGGAAACTGCACAGTTCGTTGATTTTCCGCAGATTCCTGTTGAAAAAGCTCAGATTTTGTCCGTCGGATCAGACATCACGCTGCTTTCGGTAGGATTTTTATCGGCGGAAGCCTTCAAGGCGGCGGCCATTCTCGAAAAAGAGGGTGTGTCCTGCGAAGTGATTGATTTACGAAGAATCAAGCCTCTCGATGAGGAAGCGATTCTTGCCTCGGCAGCAAAAACCGGCAGAGTGATCTGCTGTGAAGACGGTATGTACAACAACGGTGTCAGTGCGCGAATTGCACAGCTTCTCGCATTGCACAGAGTAAATGCCACTTTCGATTCAGTCGGGGTAAATGATCACCCTGTTCCAGCCGGAACCAGAAATCAATTGCTGGAACTCGAAGGAATGAATTCGATTTCCATTGCTAATCTCTGTAAACAGCTGATAAAGAAGGAAAACAGAAAAGAATAACCCGATCTACGCATATATCATGGTGATCTTTCTTTTGAATGCATGTATAATCTTTTGTATAATATGCATGCTTTTGCATAGTGCTATGCACCGGGGGAGAGTCGCAATGAGATTTGGCATCATTTCCAACGAAATTAAAGATATTGATTATGCGTTTGCCAGGCATGCATGTGCAAGTATTCGCGAACATGGTGCAGAAGCTATCATTGACGGCAGTTATCACAATACATTACTCGGGAGTGACCCGAATGTATCCGTTTCCAATTACGGCAGCTGTGATGTCATTTTTTGCATCGGCGGGGACGGGACTTTTCTATCTGCCGTTCATGATCATTATGCAAAAAACGTTCCGATCATCGGAGTCAATCTCGGAAGCATCGGGTTTCTTACTGAAATACAGCCGGATCAATTTGATGATGCATTGGACCGCTTTATATCCGGGAATTATACGATAGAGAACCGAATTCAGCTTGATGTCATTGTTAAGGATAAGGACGGTATCGAAAAGGGCAGAGGATTGTGTTTGAACGATGCGGTTATTGCGCGCGGATTTTTGCTTCATGTTCTTACGGTTGATTTATTCATCGACAATGATTACGTCGAACGTCTTTCCGGTGACGGAGTCATAATATCGACCCCAACGGGTTCTACAGCTTATTCGCTTGCCGCAGGCGGTCCTATAGTCAAACCGGAGCTTGCCGTCTTTCTGGTGACTCCGATCTGCCCGCATACGCTGCACAACCGCAGTTACGTTGTCGCAGAAGATAGTGTCGTTGAAATTCGTCTTAAGGATTTTAAGGAACAGCCCATAATATCTTTAGATGGAAGAAATGAAATTGAACTCTCACCTTTGGATCATATTTATGTAAAAAAAGCTGACCGGCCCATGAAAATCGCTCGACTGGGATATTCGAATTTCTATCAGACAATTCGCCAGAAAATTCGTGCAAGGGGGAGTTTCTATGAAGATGGCAAAAAATGAACGACAGGAAAGCATTCTTCGACTCATTCGATCCAAAGACATCTGTACACAGGAAGAACTTGTAAGTGAACTCGTTGCACAGGATCTAATTGTCACGCAGGCCACTGTTTCACGGGATATTAAGGATCTTGGCATCATCAAAGTTACATCCGTATCCGGAACATCCAAGTACAGTGTTCTTGACAGAACAGGGGACGCTGCTCCGGGCAGACTGCTGAATGTGTTCTCGCAGTCAGTAATCGGATGTGAGTGTGCCATGCACCTTGTAATAATAAAAACTCTGCCCGGAATGGCACAAGCCGCGGCATCCGCTCTTGACTCGATTCGTCTTCAGGGCGTAATCGGTTCGATTGCCGGGGACGATACGGTATTTGTGGCAACACCAAGTCAGGAAGACGCTGCCGCCATTGCACAGACGATCCGGGATATGAACGCCCGACTGAATTCAGATACATAAGGAAGTAATTCATGCTTATACGAATGGACATATCCAATTTTGCCCTGATTGATCATGCTGTTTTTGAACCCAAAAGCGGCTTTACTATCATTACGGGCGAAACTGGCGCCGGCAAATCGCTTCTGATTGATGCAATATCTGCATTGAGAGGAAGCAGAGCCGGCAAAGATTCTGTACGGACGGGCTGCAGAAAAGCTTCGATAGATGCTGTTTTTGATTCAATATCAGCTTTGTTTTCATCTGAGGAATTATTGTCAGCAGGCATTGAACCCGAGTCGGACGATACATTAATTCTTTCAAGAGAAATCTCGATGGACGGGAAGTCCATTGCGCGGGTGAACGGGAAAATAGTACCTATATCCGTACTTCGGGACTTCGGGTCCCGTCTTGTAGATATACACGGTCAGAATGATCAGCAGGCCATTTTTGTTCCGTCCATGCATCTTGATCTATTGGATCGATTTGGAAATCTGGCAATTCGAGATGCTGTTGCATCCTATGGAGCGTGTCTAACATCTTATCGGAAATGCATAGAGGAGATTCGAAGCCTTGGAACGGATCCGGCAGTGCGCAAAAGACGGGCCGAATTATTGGCATACCAGATTTCAGAATTGGAAGATGCAGATTTTGCGGATGGCGAAGAAGAATCACTCATTCGTCAGAAGAAGATTCTTACATCTTATGAAAGAATTCGGGAGGGGCTTTCATCCTGCAGGCAGGTTCTCGGGCAGGAAGAAGAGAACACTGCAATGACGCAGCTTGTGAAGGCACAGTCTGCTCTGCACTCGATTTCGCAGCTTGAACCATCCCTTTTAATCCTGCACGATCAGTTCAACACTGCTATCCTGCTTTTGGAAAGTCTGGAAGAGGATATAGCTTCCTATATGACCGAAACAGAGTCGACTGCAATTTCGCTGCCGGTCATAGAAGCTCGACTTGACCTTCTTTTCCGCTGCAAGGTGAAATACGGATCCGGTATTTCAGAAATGCATAATTACTTGGAACATGCCAGGCACGAGTATGATGATATTCTCGGCAGTGAAAAGCGGTTAGACGATTTGCATAGAATCCGTTTAGCACTTGAAAAAGAGCTCATGGAGAAAGCGGATACTATTCATAATCATCGAACGGCTGTGGCCGCCGAACTATCACAGTGCATCATGCATGAACTATCGGATTTGGGCATGGCGGGGGCATCTTTTTCCGTATTGTTTTCACAGAGGCCAAGAGAAAGATTCTTTTCGAGAACCGGATATGATGAAGTCGAATTCATGATGTCCGCTAATCAGGGAGAACCGGAAAAACCACTTGCGCGCATTGCGTCCGGCGGAGAAGCATCCAGAATTATGCTCGCTATTAAAACGATATTGGCATCGGCCGACGAGACGCCGACACTAATATTTGATGAGATCGATGCCGGGATTTCCGGCATCACGGCAACGGTTGTTTCACAGAAGCTCCGGAAACTATCCGATACGCATCAGGTTTTGTGCGTAACACACATGGCGCAGATTGCTGCTGCAGCGGATCAGCACTACAGCATCATGAAAGATGTTCTTGACGATCGAACACACACTCTGATCATTGATTTGAATCAGTCTGAAAGAGAAGAAGAAGTTGCACGTCTGCTTTCAGGAGATCGGTCGGATCGTAAATCACTTGACTTAGCGAAACAGCTGATTGAACGAAGAAGTGATTCATTTCTCGATGCTGATCTGGAAAGAGCCGATGAGATCTCAGGCAAGTAAGTTCTTCATGTCATCCGGCAGTTCACTCTCAAAACGAAGTATTTCGTGCGATATGGGATGATGAAAACTAAGAGAGCATGCATGAAGTGCCTGACGGTTTATATGAGTGTCCATCGCAAGACTCGGCATGGATGAATCTGCATAGTCGACAGAGGACGGGCCATAAAGACCGTCACCGACCAATGGATGTCCCATAGCTCTGGAATGAACGCGAATTTGGTGACATCGTCCCGTCTCAAGCACAAATCGTACCAGGGATATGTCTTTCGCATCTAAGTACTTTTCCGTATGGTAATGCGTGACGGATGCGTGACCATCTTCGCGAATCACACGGATCATAATCGAATCCGAAGCTCTTCCAATGGGAGCGTTGATTGTTCCGTCCCGTTCGCTGAAAACTCCGTGTACAATTCCGAGATATTCCTTCTCCATGGGTTCACTTGAAATCACATGATGAGCAAATCCGTTTTTTGCTATAACGATAAGCCCGCTTGTTTCCCTGTCCAACCGCATCACAGGATGAAGGCGCTGATTGGAAAGACGCTGAATCAGAGAATCATCCATATGCTGCCAGGACGGATGCGTGACAAGACCTGCCGGTTTTTCACAAACAAGCAGCCAGTCATCTTCGTACAAAATTGGAATTGTATTGTCCGGCCGCTCGGATATGAGGTTGTTATCTTCATAGACGGCTTCAATATTATCTCCGGCATAAACAGGATCTTTCATGCGCGCCGGTTGTCCGTTTACGTACAAATTGCCATACAGACGAATTCTTTTAATCATAAGACGGGACATTTTCATGCGTTCAGTGAGAATTTCATGTGCCGCTTTACCATGTTCATTCCCTTGAATTACAAACGAAAGTTTCATTCTGTATCCTTGCTGAAAGTTTATTTATTTTTTTGACTTATACGACATTATACCTTAGAAGCTTTCATTTGACTGCATTTTGAGCCGATATGATTTTCATAATTACGGTTTTTGGACAGAATGCAAAAAATAATTAGTAAACGTTCAGAAAAAATGCAATATCTAATTGAGCATGTGATTTTTTCATGTTATCCTACCCTGTGGGAGGTGAGTCAACTGTGGGAAAAACAAAACTGACTCCGGAAGAAATGAGCGAAAAACTTGATGTGATCATTGCCTCACATAAAGGTGAAGGCCAAAAAGCGATCATGTCAACTTTGCAGGAAGCCCAGGGAGTTTATGGATATTTACCTCTTCCTGTTCAGAAGAAAGTTGCATTTGCTCTGGGTGTATCCGTAGCTGAAGTCTATGGAGTTGTTTCTTTCTATTCATTTTTTACTCTTAAGCCTAAGGGAGATACTGTATTTAATGTGTGTCTCGGTACGGCCTGTTATGTCAAAGGCTCTCAATTGCTTCTCGAAAAAATTGAAGAGAACATTGGCGTATCTACCGGAGAAGTGACAACTGACGGTAAATTCTCTATTTCGGCATGCCGCTGTGTAGGCGCCTGTGGTCTTGCACCTGTCATTCTTGTGAATGATGATGTTTATGGACGACTGACACCTGATGAAATTCCCGGCATTATCGCGAAATATAAGGAGGCATAAGATCATGGAGATTTTTCGTGCGCATGTCCTTGTTTGCTGCGGAACCGGATGCACATCATCCAATTCACCGAAAATCATGGATCGTTTTGAGGAACTTCTTCCGTTACACGATCTTGAGAAAGAAATTAAAGTAGTAAAAACCGGCTGCTTCGGACTTTGTGCCGAAGGGCCGATTGTCGTAGTTTATCCGGAAGGCGTTATGTATTATCGTGTTTCTCCGGATGATGTTGAAGAGATTGTCAGCGAACACTTGCTGAAGGGCCGTTTTGTCCGTCGCCTTATGACTCTTTCATCCGAGATTCCATCAACGGAGCGGATGTCAGCAGATGATAATAATTTCTTTAAAAAACAGCTCCGCATTGCTCTGCGCAACTGCGGAATTATTAATCCCGAAAAGATTGAAGAGTATATTGCCCGGGACGGCTATCAGGCTCTCGGCAAGATCCTTACCGAGAAAACCGATCCGATGGCAATTATCGCAATGATAAAGCAATCCGGTCTTCGCGGCAGAGGCGGCGGTGGCTTCCCGACAGGAAACAAATGGGAATTTGCTGCAAAAGTTCAAAACGACGTCAAATATGTATGCTGTAATGCCGATGAGGGTGACCCGGGTGCATTTATGGACCGTTCAATTCTTGAAGGTGATCCGCACAGTGTCATTGAAGCGATGGCAATTGCAGGTTATTGTATTGGTGCAAATCAAGGATATGTGTATGTTCGCGCAGAATATCCGATTGCTGTCGAGAGACTGAAGCTTGCCATCAGCCAGGCCCGTGAATATGGTTTGATCGGAACGAATATTTTTGATTCAGGCTTTGATTTTGATCTGGATATCCGTCTCGGTGCAGGCGCTTTTGTTTGCGGAGAAGAAACGGCTTTAATGAGATCCATTGAGGGAAAGCGCGGCAATCCGACACCCCGGCCTCCGTTTCCGGCAGTCAAGGGTCTTTTCGGCAAACCTACGATTCTGAACAATGTAGAAACATTCGCCAATATACCGGTGATTTTGAATCGTGGAGCAGAATGGTTTTCGGCCATCGGCACAGAAAAATCAAAAGGAACGAAAGTGTTTGCTCTCGGCGGCAAGGTCAACAATGTCGGACTTGTTGAAATTCCGATGGGCACGACGGTTCGCGAGATTGTTTTTGACATCGGCGGCGGTATTCCGAACGGGAAAGCATTTAAAGCGGTACAGACGGGCGGACCATCCGGCGGATGTATTCCTGCAGTTCTTCTCGATACTCCGATTGATTATGACAACCTCATCTCTGTCGGCTCCATGATGGGATCCGGCGGTATGATCGTAATGGATGAAGATACTTGCATGGTCGACATTGCGAAATTCTTTCTTGAATTCACAGTGGATGAATCCTGCGGTAAATGTGCGCCTTGCCGTATCGGGACCAAGCGCATGTTTGAACTGCTGACCAAGATTACGGACGGTTCAGGATCTCTTGAAGATCTGAAATCGCTGGAAGGTCTTGCAACTGCACTGAAGAACGGTTCTCTGTGCGCGCTTGGGCAGACGGCTGCCAATCCGATTTTGTCGACAATGCATCATTTCCGGAATGAATATCTCGAACATGTCGTCGACAAAAAATGCAAATGCCATGTATGTAAAGGTCTGACACAATATTATATCGAACCGGATAAGTGCAAGAAATGCAGCCTTTGTGCGAAAAAATGCCCGGTCAATTGTATCTCCGGTGTCATCGGCAAGGAATCATTCGTTATTGATGCATCAAAGTGCATCAAGTGCGGAGCCTGTATGGAAGCATGTAAATTTGGTGCCGTTGTGAAGAAATAGTGATCCTTGTTCAATTACGGGTATCATTTTTAAAAGGAGCGTGAAAAGCAGTGAATATGGTGAATCTTACCATTGACGGGGTTCAGGTTTCGGTACCTGCCACGTATACAGTTCTTGATGCAGCCAGACGGGCAGGAATCAAGATACCGACTTTATGCTTTCTGAAGGGCATAAACGAAGCCGGCGCATGCCGCGTGTGTCTCGTTGAGATTGAAAAGGCGCGTGCTCTTGCGGCTGCCTGCGTTACCCCGGTCGGTGAAGGAATGATCATTCATACAAACAGTGAAAAAGTGCGTGCTACACGCAAATCAACACTCGAAATGATCTTATCCGATCATAACAGGGATTGTCTGGCATGTATTCGTAACCGCAACTGCGAACTGCAGACGCTTGCGGATGAATATGCAATTCGTAACATTACGTATGAGGGCGAAAAAAGCATTTCGAAATTTGACGATAAGTCATTTTCCATCGTCAGAGACGGCAGCAAATGTATTAAATGCGGCCGCTGCGTATCAGCATGCAACAAACAGGAAATCGGCGTTCTCTCATTCCTGAACCGCGGATTTTCAACGAGTGTAGGTCCGGCATATGATGTATCCATGGCGGATGCTCCCTGCATTTACTGCGGTCAGTGCATCATTGCCTGCCCGGTCGGAGCACTTCACGAGAAGGAAGAAACTGAAAAAGTCTGGGAAGCCATCAATGATCCCAGCAAACATGTTGTCATGCAGGTAGCGCCGGCCGTTCGTGCCGCCATCGGTGAAGAGTTCGGATATCCGATCGGAACAAGATCCACCGGGAAAATGTTTGCAGCCATGAGAAGACTTGGTGCAGACAAAATATATGACACCAACTTCGGAGCCGACTTAACGATTATTGAAGAGGGAACCGAACTTCTCGGCCGTATTAAAAACGGCGGAGTTCTTCCGATGATCACATCATGTTCTCCGGGCTGGATTCGCTTCTGTGAATTCTATTATCCTGACTTTATTCCGAATCTTTCTACCTGCAAGTCGCCTCATCAAATGGAAGGCGCTTTGATCAAAACATATTATGCCCAGAAGAAGGGTATTGATCCTTCGTCTATCTTTACGGTATCCGTTATGCCGTGTACATCCAAGAAAACGGAGGCCTCCCGCGAACAGCTGCGTGATTCTGACGGTATGCGGGATGTGGATGTCGTTATTACCACACGCGAACTTGCAAGAATGATTCGAGAAGCAGGCATCCAGTTTTCGGCACTTCCCGACGAAGGTCCCGACATGGATCTTTTCGGCGAGTATACGGGAGCAAGCGTCATTTTCGGAGCAACGGGCGGAGTTATGGAAGCGGCACTGCGAACGGTCGCGGACATACTCGAGGATAAGGATCTTCCGAAATTTGAATACAAGATAGTGCGTGGTGTAGCGGCTGATGTGAAAGAAGCTGAAATTACTCTGGGCGGAATGCCGGTCAAAGTCGCTATTGCACACAGTACCGCAGGAGCCAGAAAGCTGCTGGATGCCATCCGTGCAGGAACTGCACCGTCCTATACCTTCATTGAAATCATGGGATGTTCCGGCGGATGCGTTTGTGGAGGCGGTCAGCCGCAGCAGCCCGCACAGGTTCTCATGGACATAGATATTCGTGCTGAGCGTGCCAAAGCGCTGTATGAAGAGGATGTAATCATGCCGGAAAGAAAGAGTCATAAGAACAGCGAAGTGATGAGCCTCTACAAAGACTTCCTTGGTGAGCCTAACGGACATATGGCGCACGAATTGCTGCACACGCATTACTGCAAAAAAGAAATCTATCCGGACAGCCTTGTCGATCAGCAATAGTAATAGTTGCTGTTCTTTTTCGCTGCAAAAGAGTTATACACAAAGAATTGACCGGACAGGATTTTACGATCCAGTCCGGTTTCTTTTTAAATATAGATATCAAAAATTCAAAAATATAGCGAAATGTAAAAAGTTTGACCCTCAAACAAACAAAAGAGTTGACATACGTATCGCATAATTATTAAAATGTATATCGTGCTTATTCATAATTTGTGCAAAAATTCGTAACTTGAAAATAGAATATTGGGGGTGAGTACCATAGATAAGTGGTTCATTGGAATTGCTGCTCTTGTAGGTGTGATCATCGGTGTCGTTGCAGCTGTTTTTTACTTTCGCAAGGGATTATCCTTACGGCAGAAGAAATTGCAGGAAGACATTGTAAAAGCCGAAGCGGATGCTGAAAAGCTCGTCGGCGAAGCACAGAGATCTGCAGAGAGCAGAAAAAGAGAACTTCTTTTGCAGGCAAAAGAAGAAATTACAAAAGCGAAGGTCGATTTAGAACGTGATGTTCGCGAAAGAAAGACAGATCTTGCCAAAGAACGGCATAGAATTGACCAGAAGGAAGAAACTCTGGATAAAAAACTGGAGGGACTTGAGCAGAAAGAAGATGCGCTTGATATGCGCGTAAGCGATGTGCTCGCAATGGAAGAACATGCACGTGATTTGGAAAGACAAAAGGTTCTCGAGCTTGAACGTATTTCCAGCCTTACGGTTGAAGATGCAAAGAACCTGGTCCTTGATCAGGCCCGACTTGAATACAGCCATGACATGGCTACTCTTCTGAAACAAATGGAAGAGCAGACCCGTGCCGAAGCTGACAGAAAGGCCAAAGACATCATCGTCAGTTCCATTCAGAGGTATGCTTCCGATTATGTATCCGAGGTAACTGTATCCGTCGTTTCTCTGCCTAATGATGAAATGAAGGGTCGTATCATCGGACGCGAAGGTCGGAATATTCGTGCAATTGAGACGATTACAGGTGTTGACTTGATTATTGATGATACGCCCGAGGCGGTCATTCTTTCGAGTTTTGATCCTATTCGAAGAGAAATTGCAAGACTGACAATTGAAAAACTGATTGTGGATGGACGTATCCATCCCGCTCGCATTGAAGAGATGGCACAAAAAGCAAAGAAGGAAGTTGCCCAAACCATTAAAACAGAAGGTGAACGCGCAGCTTTTGACACGGGAATTATCGGACTCCATCCTGAGATCATCAAATATCTCGGGCGTCTCCGTTACCGTACAAGTTACGGACAGAATGTTCTTCAGCACTCCATTGAGGTATGCTGGATTACGGGCATGATGGCCGCAGAACTTGGGTTTGATGTTACTCTGGCCAAACGGGCAGGTCTTCTTCACGATATTGGCAAAGCGGCCGATTTCGAGATGGAAGGCTCTCATATTGAGTTGGGCGCCGACATAGCCCGACGTTATAAAGAATCACCCGACGTTATTAACGCCATTATGTCTCACCATGGTGACGTGGAAGCTGAGACACTGATTGCCGTACTTGTGGCAGCCGCTGATGCAATATCTGCTGCAAGACCCGGTGCAAGGCGCGAAAATCTGGAGACGTATATCAAGCGTATCCAAAAACTTGAAGAAATTGCCACAAGCTTTGAAGGAGTTGAGAAATCATACGCCATACAGGCCGGACGTGAAATTCGCGTCATGGTCAAGCCGGAAATCGTAGGAGATCCGGACATGATTCTCAAAGCCAGAGAAATCTGTAAAAGGATTGAAGAAGAGCTTGATTATCCCGGACAAATTAAGGTTAGTATCATTCGGGAGACACGAGCTACTGAGTATGCGAAGTGATTTTTCCCTTTTCTGAAGTACGATCCTTAGTCAAAGCGTTCTATCTTCCATGAGAAACGAAGATAGAACGCTTTTTTTATGGTAAAATAATCAGGTATTATTCGCATGAAGATATTGGGGGGTGCCCTTGAATATACTTTTTATCGGCGATATCGTCGGTCAGCCGGGCAGAAGGATTCTGAAGGACAAGCTTGCCGAGTTGCGCAAAAAGTACTCGATCGATGTTTGCATTGCAAACGCGGAGAATGCTGCGGCTGGCTTCGGATTAACAAATCCGATAGCCAACGATCTTTTTTCTTTCGGCGTCGATATCATAACCATGGGAAACCATACGTTTGCAAGAGCTGATCTTTTTCGATTTATCGAGTCTGAAAAACGAATCGTCCGTCCGGCCAATGTTACTGCATCTTGGCCGGGGTTTGATTATGCACTGTTTGACGCAGGAGAAAAAGGAAAGCTGCTGATTCTCAATTTATTGGGCCGCGTTGGTATGGATCCGTGTGACTCGCCCTATGCCGCAGCGGACCGTCTGCTGTCAGCCTATAAGACGGCTCTCGGCGCTTCGATGGTTCTTGTGGATTTTCACGCTGAGGCAACATCCGAAAAAGTTGCAATGGGTTACTATCTGGACGGAAGAGTTTCTCTGGTAATCGGTACCCATACACATGTACAGACAGCAGATGAGAAGATTCTTGAAAGAGGCACGGGTCACATAACGGATGCAGGTATGACAGGAGCCGTCAACAGTGTTCTGGGAATGGATGTGGAAGTATCACTGCGGCGTCTTGTAGAACAATTGCCGGGTGTATATGAGACTGCAGCCGGGACTGCAATGATCAATGCCGTATTTGCTGAGGTGGATCCGGTCAAAGGGAAATGTATGCATATCGAAAGAATCCAGTGGTTCGAGACCTAATTATTTAATTTGAAAGGAAATACAAAAATTATGCTGTATCTGTTCATTGTCATAATGGTTGGCCTCGATCAATTTATCAAGTATGTAGTTTCTCAGAATGTTGAACTTCATCAAATTCAGCCTGTTATCCACGGATTTTTTTCAATAACGTATTATTTGAATTCCGGCGGTGCTTTCAGTTTTCTGGCTGAGAGGAGCTGGGGGATATTTCTCTTATCCGGCATTTCAATCATCGTTTCCGTGATTCTTCTGGTATTCATTTTCCGGTTCCGGAAACGCGATATTAATTGGATTCGCTTTGCTTTGGCTTTGCTGGTTTCCGGAACGATCGGAAACATGATCGACAGGATCCATGCGCGTGCCGTCATTGACTTTTTGATGTTTTCTTTTGGTTCTTATACGTTTCCGATCTTTAACCTGGCCGATATGTGTATTGTTGTCGGTTCATTTTTACTTGCTGTGCTTATGCTATTTGATAAGAAGCTCTTTACTGCCGATGCGAACAGAAAAATCGACAGTTCATCCGTTTCTTTAGATTCAGAAGGGAAGAACCCATCAAATGATGTATGAAATTACTGTTGAAAAATCCAATGTCCGGCTTGATTCCTATATTGCTGAGTTTGTACCGGATATTTCGAGATCCTATGCCGTTACTCTTATTTCGGAAGGCCTGATATGTGTCGACGGAAAACAGGTGAAACCTTCCGCAAAAACCGTTATCGGTTCGCACATTCAAATTGATATGCCGGCTCCTCAAATTACTGATACACTGCCGGAAAATATCCCTCTGGATATTGTATATGAAGATCATGACCTGCTTGTTATCAATAAACCGCAGGGTATGGTGGTTCATCCGGCGGCCGGCCATTTTTCCGGAACATTGGTTAATGCCCTGCTGTACTACTGCAAAGGCCAACTGTCTGACTTGAACGGTGTAATCCGTCCCGGAATTATTCACCGGATAGACAAAGATACTTCGGGACTTTTAATTGCTGTCAAGAACAATGAGATTCATGAAAAAATGGCAAAAATGATTGCAGCTCACGAAGTGGTCAGAAAATATCGCTGCTGCGTATATGGTGTTCTGGATTCCGACAAAGGAACGATTGACGCACCGATCGGAAGATCCCATTCAGACCGGAGAAGAATGACTGTCAAGGCGGACGGCAAACCATCTATTACACATTTTGAAGTCGTTGAACGTTTTCCGAATGCAACAGATCTTGCCATCGTACTTGAAACGGGCAGAACACACCAGATTCGCTCACATTTATCGTTTATCGGCCATCCGGCGATCGGCGATCCGATTTACGCTTCGAGAAGACCCACTTTTGGCATGGTCGGGCAGGCACTTCACAGTAAGTCGCTGTCATTTGTCCATCCATCCACAGGTAAGCGCATCGACATTGAAATTGATCTTCCGCAATACTATCAGACTCTCATTGAAACACTTCGCGCAGATACGATGCCGATGAAGACGGAGAAAGCATAATAATTCTGATGGCAGATAAAAAATCGACAGATTTGGATCCTTATGAACTCCATGCAAAAATAGGGCATGATGATCTTCCTGTGCCGGGGAATCAAGCCACAGCGAGTTCGCGGAGACGCGCGGAGAGTATTTTGCTGATGATTCTGCTTCTGATGATGGGTACCATCATATCGATTCAGATACGCGAAGGCATTTCCATTCAAAAGAAATATACAGTTTCCAAAGAAAACTATTCTGCATATCAGAAGCAGCTTGTCGATTTGCGTGAAAAACACACACAGCTGAAATCTGACAATGATCTGTTGTCGGATCAAAAAGATACACTTACAGAAAACGTGCTGAAAGAACAGGGCTTTTCTGCGCTGGCCCAATCGTTAGCGGATGCAAGAAGGCTTGCAGGGCTTACATCCGTATCCGGTGAAGGAGTCATTGTTACGTTAAACGATTCATCCGTTACGGATCCAAATGACATTACGCAATATAGTCTGATTCACTCACAGGATGTCCAATATGTTGTCGATCTGCTTAAGGCTTCCGGTGCGACAGCCATGTCAATCAACGGGGAGCGCATAGTCTGTACAACAAGCATTACTTGCACGGGACCGACGATCCGGGTAAACAACAGCCGGTATCCGGTTCCATTTGTTATTTC
>JADGQQ010000046.1 GCA_017881645.1 Clostridia bacterium | reverse complement strand
ATCCAGCGGGATGTCCGGGTCTTCATGGATATCAACCGGCACAGCAGGAGCATCTGAAAGCAAGCCTTCTTCTTCGAAATCTTCGCCGACGGTATTGTCAGTTTCAGGAATCTCATCTTTGATAACAGATTCTTCGGAGATCCCTTCATCCTCCACAGAAGATGCAACAAATGGCTTAAAAATGGGGGTATTCATATCTGAGTGATCCAAATCAAAAAAATCAAATTCATCCTGCATATTTCCGGTGACCGGAATTTCTGCTTCGGATTCTTGCGATAGAATGGAAGGAACATATTTCTCGGATTCCTGATTGGCCGGGTTACCTCCGCGAATTATATTCTTTTCACGAAGTCCGTCAGAAACATTCTCGATTGAGTCATTTGCTTTGAATGACAAAAAAATCGGGAATGAGGTATCTGAGACATTCTCATCAGATACTAAGTCATTCCCGGAAGAAGCGGCAGATTCACTGACATTGTCCAAAATATCAGGATCAGGGTATTCAGTAACTGGAAGAACATGATTGAGAGAGGATAAATCCTCGGGATCTTCCGGCTCTCCATGAATACTGTCACTCAAAATGGTTTCTTTTTTGTAGTGAAAAAGAGAATTGCTGTCGCCAAGATCATCACTTCTAGAATAAGTATGAAATACTGATGCGGATTCATCTTTTGTATCATCCGTAATGTCTGAATCAGAATGAATTAGTCTTTCCTTTGAAGAATGTTTTCGAAGCAAGTTATTATCATCATTTTGACTCTCATTCATACTCCTGAATTCCCTCCCAATCATTACTGTCAGTCAAAATATTCATTTAGAAAATATAGATATTGCCGACAGGTAAATGGTACAACCAATTACATAATTCCGCAATATGAACAATTTAATGGATTTCAAACCATGGAAAAATGTCGTTTGACATGTGGATATCGGAGTGCTACAATTGCTAAGCACCTAAACGGGGAACGGGCTCGTGTGGCGGAATCGGCAGACGCAACGGACTTAAAATCCGTCGGGGTAATTCCCGTACCGGTTCAAGTCCGGTCACGAGCACCAAAATAATCGTGAAGTTCTTTCGTTATCGGTGCATGTTATAAATACCGCGGAGTGGAGCAGTTGGTAGCTTGTCGGGCTCATAACCCGAAGGTCGTGTGGTTCGAGTCCCACCTCCGCAACCATGAAACCCGAATCCTTTTTGGATTCGGGTTTTTTTTGTCAGAACGGAACAATTGCAATTAACTTTCTGCCAGTCATAAGCGTGTGGAAGAGTGTTTCATTGGTCTGCAATAGTAAATACTCATAGCATAATATAAATTTTATCCAATGTTGAAATGGTATGAAATTATTCTTGATTTAAGGTAAAGGATACTCTATCATAATTTTATTAGGAATTCGTTGAACAATCTTTTCAAGTATTTACATTCCTAACCGGTTGCTTCAATCAATTTCAAAAATGAGGAGGAAAAGTTATGAAGCTGTCAGCTAAAATCTTATCATTTACCATTATCCTTGCACTGCTTTTCTCATTATGCGGATGCAGTTCTTTGGTTAAAAAGGCCGCCGACAAAGCAAAAGCAGAAATTTCAGATCAGTTGAAAACGGATGCAACAGAAGGCGATGGAACTCAGGGCGATCAGACAGAAGGCGATCAGACAGAGGATACGACACAAGGCGATACGACAGACAATGGTGATTCAACGGCAATCACAACCAGCGAAGGGAAAGGAATGTCATGGCCTTCAGACGGAATGGGACCTATTCCCGAAGTCAAGAATTGCAAAATTAACGGTGTCTATTCTGACTCAACAACGACAACGGTATCTTTTGAAGGCATGAAGCCTGATTATGCGGACAGTTACATTCAGAAACTGAAGGATCTGGGATTCACTGACGGTGCCGAAGGTTCAGATGACTCCGGTCTGTATTTTATGAATTCAAATGCTGCAGGAGATTCCGTATGGTTCTCGTATGCCTCGGATGGTACCGGCATGGTATATTATACGCTTGCATCAACTTAATCTAGCTTTGTATGATTTTGTGATAATATAGAAGAGTGCCGTTTTACGGCACTCTTTTTTCGTATATATTTTGATAGCAGCAAAGTGAATCGAGGAAAATGTGATTAATCAACTCGTACGGTTCTTTGTCAAAAACAGTGATAATGATAAGGATCCGGTTATTCGGGGCCGATTGGGTAAGTTCGCAAGCATTGTCGGCATGTTTGTTAATCTTCTGCTGTTTGCCGGCAAACTTTTTGTTGGACTCCTTTCTAACAGTATCGCCATAGTATCCGATTCGATTAACAATTTATCAGATGCTGCTACGTGTTTTATTAATTTGTTCGGATTTTTTCTGTCCGGAAAGCCTGCGGACAAGGATCATCCCTTTGGACATGGACGTGTTGAATATATTACGGGACTGATCATGGCGTTTTTGATTCTTGTTATCGGTTTTGAATTTTTCCGGACATCGATCGACCGAATTATTCATCCATCCAATTTGCATTATTCTACTGTCATGCTGTACATCTTACTGGGTTCAATTCTGTTTAAGGCATGGCTTTTCTTTTTCTATCGTCATATCGGAAAAAAGATAAAGTCTCAGTCCATAATGACTGCCTCCATTGACAGCGTTTCTGATATTGCCATTACTTTGGTGACGCTTATATCGCTTCTTGTTTCTGTCTTCTTTGACTTGAAAATTGACGGGTATATCGGTTTAGGCGTTTCTGTATTTGTACTCTATGCGGGATACAGGGTAGCGATGGATGCACTTAGCCCTTTACTTGGCAGGGAACCGGATCCGGCTATTATTCTTAGTCTCAAGGAACTGCTGAAAAAGGATCCTCATGTTCTTGGGGTTCATGATGTAATCGTTCATGACTACGGCCCCGGACGAATGATCGCATCCGCACATGTTGAAGTCAGTTCTTCCGGAAATTTCATGGAAATTCATGATGCTGTGGACCTCCTTGAAAAACAAATTGCCGAAACATTGCGAATTCCGATCACGATTCATATGGATCCGATTGAGGATAATGATGCTCTTACAAAAGAGATCAAACAGAAGGTCACTGAAATTGTTTCTGAAATATCCGAACAAATGTCGATTCACGATTTTCGTATTGTCACAGGGAAGACACATACGAATCTTATTTTTGACATCGCGGTGCCGTGTGAATTTGCTATGTCGAACGATGTAATAAAGAAAAGACTGGAAGATGTTTTGTCCTCCTGTTACGAGACTCGATATTATCTGGCGATTCAATTTGACAGGAGTTTTTTATAGAAGTAAGCGTCGGATCGAATGGAGATCCTGCTGAGATAGAATTAATAAACTATCAATGTTATAATGATCGGCGATTCACATATTACAAGATGAATGGACTGGGAAAACAATTGTGAAATGGATAAAGTATCCCTGGATGCAAAAAATTCAGGACCTTTTTGTTAAATGGATAGCCAAAATCAAGAAGATAGATCAAATGATGATGAGACACAAAATATACCAGTGGCTTTGTGTCGTCATGTTTGCTGTTATCACAGTTCTTCTGATTTCCAGTTACAACATCATTTCGTCGGTATCCAATTATTCGAATCAGCAGACAAACAACATTCGACTGGAGCAGGGAATTCCGATCCGGTTTTCTTTTGAAGCAAAAAACACAAAAATGTCATCATTCAATTTGTATAAAGATATGAAATCATCCCGGTTATCCAAATCGGATAAAGCAGAAGTCACCATTTCATCTGCTAACGGCAATAAGGTTTTTAACACAGAAGTTTTCCTCTATGATCAGAACCGCAACTACATTATCGTCAACTGCGCAGATGTTGCTCTTGTAAAAGGTGAAAAATACACAGTAACCTTCAAAATTAACAATTTCTCTTCGGGTTCCTATTTTTACCTAACATCACATGAAACGAATACATTTGATTCTGTAACGAGCGATACGGTTTTGGGCGATATTCCGGTAGGCTTATCGCAGGCACCCAATGTGTCTTTTAATTATAGTGTTTTATCGTTTGCACACATGATTCCGCATCTGATATATTTCGCGTTTTTCATTGCTATTCTTTTTGTTCCCAAAATTATACAAATTCGTTGGGTTAAGGAAGTATACAGAGGGGTATTCATCTGTTCTGTCATCTATCTGATTCAAGAAGTCCTGAATATTGCAAAACCGGATCCTATGCAGTTGCTTTTTCCTTTTTCGGCGCAGCATTTCTTCATTTTGCTGGCAGGGATGCTCATTCTTTTCTTTTTCTATCTGATTGTTTATGCAATATCTGGAAACGGTACATTTGCTATATTCTTCATGGGCGTGCTTGCATTGGTTATCGGCTACATTAATCATTTCAAAATTGTTATGAGGGGCGACCCTGCTGTGCCGTGGGACTTGTATTCAGCAGGAATTGCTGCAAAAATATCTTCAAAATATCAATTTCATATTAATTTGCGATTTATAGCATCCATTTTTATGGTCATATTCCTTGTGGCGATCATCCGGTTGACGCATACACCGACGGTTAAGGGATTTCGAATTCGAATCGCAGCCACTTTTTGCTCTGTGCTTATGATGGCCGGCCTTATGTTTGGCGTGGTTTTGAACCAGGATCTGCTGAAAAAAATGGATATTTCCTATTCGCTGTTTCCGCCGCTGCAAAGCTTTAATGAGAACGGCACCATGTTGGCGCTGGCTCTTCATCTGAATAATATTCCGGCCGGCGGCAGTGATAACAATTCTCCCGAAGCAACAGAGGATCTTGTACAGAAATATGTGGATCTGGCAAAGCAGCTCGGACTGAATAACACGTCCACTGACACAAACACAGTGCATCCCAATGTTATCTGTGTTATGAGTGAATCCTATTCAAATCTCAGCGAAATAAGAAATATTGAGACATCCGAACCTGTTATGCCATATTTCACATCCCTAATGAAGGATACGATGCATGGAGATTTGCAGGTGTCCATTTTCGGAGGCGGAACCTGTAATACGGAATTTGAATTCTTAACCGGCTATTCTGTTCGAAGTTTATTGGCCGGAGCGTCCGTTTACAGCCTATATGTAAATCATTCATTGGACGCGTTACCCCAGATCTTTAAAGATCAGGGGTATAAAACCTTGGCCATTCATCCTTTCGACAGGCAGTGGTGGGATCGTGACAAAGCTTATCCGTTACTTGGATTCGACCAATTCATCAGTGATGTTAATTTTGTTAACCCGGAATATGTCAGGGGCTATATCAGCGACAAATCGGCATTTGAACGTGTGATTTCAGAATATGAGAATAAAACCCCGGACCAGCCTATGTTTACGTTCCTGGTAACCATGCAAAATCACGCGGATTATTCCAAATACTGGGACAATGAAGCATATAACATTAAAATTACAAATTTCCCGGATGAAACATTCACGTCGACGGAACATTATCTGTCGCTGCTTCGACAGTCGGATGATGCACTCAAAGAACTGATATCATATTTTTCCACTGCAAAGGAACCTACGATTATCGTATTCTTTGGCGACCATAAACCCTTTCTGGATTCGAATCTCTACAGCACTTTACTGGGGACGGATTTATCTCAGATTACTGCCAGGGAATCTTTACCGATGTATACGACTCCGTATTTTATCTGGGCAAACTATGACATCCAAAAAGGTGATGTCGGAATTACAAGTCCGAATATTCTGGGTCAGAAGATTCTTGATCTTGCCGGATTGAAATCCCCTGATGAAAGAGCTTGTCTGCAGGTTCTCATGACGAAGATTTCCGCAATGAGTGCGCTGGCTGTTTTCGATAAAGAGGAGTCCGCATATACAAGTGATGATGCGCTTCCTCCTGACATTTCGAGTATTTTAAACGATTATGAGTTTATAGAATACGGAAAACTTTTCCTGGAGAATTCTATTGTGGATGATTCTTCCAATGGATGATGAAAGGCTTTTCAACTGGCTGTAATTATGAATATACGTTATAATAGACAACGTATGGTTCGGTTCTGAGGAGGAAATGTAATGTCGGTCAACACTGATCAATCGCGTACCGGTTCAGCATCAACAGGACTGCGAATATTTATTCTGGCTCTTTTTGCTATCGTTACGGCCATTATATCGGTATCATTTGCAGCACATCATATGCGGATCGGCTTTGAAGAGGAGTATGCGGGTCAGCTGAAAAGTGATGTTCGCAATCTGGCCTCTATTTGTTCACTGTCCATAGACGGGAATTCTCTGCTGGCGGATCCATCTCTTGCGGCAACAAAATATGCAAGCGTTCTGCCTGCGTTGCTTGTCGATTCCGGCGAAACAAATCAAAGCAAGAGATTGTACGGATTGTATGCATATACCAACGGTACACTGACCCCGTTGATCCGAAACAGCGAGGATGGGTTGGTTGCAACCGTAACGCCCGT
>JADGQQ010000045.1 GCA_017881645.1 Clostridia bacterium | reverse complement strand
GCCCAGTTGCTTTCCAGAAGGGCGGGCGTATCCAATCCATAGGGGCAATGATCTGCGCAATGACGGCAATGTGTGCAGTCTTCGATTTTACGCATTTTCGCCTTCCATTCCTCGCCGAGATAGATCGCTGTAGGTGCGCGGCGGATCAGGAGGGACATCCTGGCACAGGTTGGAATATCGATGCCGGCCGGACAGGGCATGCAATACCCGCAGCCCCGGCAGAATTCATGAGCAAGCTCGCTTTGGTCTTTTGCAATGACCGCGGAATTCTCAACATCCAACGTTGGCGGATTCTCCATGTAGGATAGAAACTCATCCAGTTCGCTCTCCCGCTGGATCCCCCAGATCGGCAGAACATTATCGTACTGTGCAAGAAAGGCATATGCTGCGGCAGAATTCGTGAGGAGGCCTCCGGAGAGTGCCTTCATGGCGATAAAGCCTATGTTCTTTTCACGGCAAAGTTCAACCAGCTTGATTTCCGCATCGGATGACAGATAGCTGAACGGGAATTGCAGTGTCTCGTAGAGACCGGATTCGACGGCTTCTATGGCAACCGGCAGCCGGTGATTCGTGATTCCGATATGGCGGATCCGACCTTCGGCTTTCGCTTCAAGCATCGCTTCATACAGCCCGGTCCCGTCACCCGGCTTCGGGCAGAAGGACGGATTGTGGAACTGATAAATGTCCAGATAATCCGTCTGCAGAAGATCCAGTGATGTCTGCAGCTGATTCCGGAGTTCATCCGCGTTCGCCGACATGGTCTTGGATGCGATGATGATTTTTCCGCGCACATCGTGAAGAGCATATCCGATTTTCGCCTCACTGTCCGTATAGAAACGGGCCGTATCGAAAAACTGTATACCGTGCCGATAGGCTTTCTGCAGCAGGACTGCAGCGTCGTCCTGACCGATTCGCTGGATGGGCAGGGTTCCGAACCCGTTCTTCTGAACGGTAATCCCGGTCGATCCCAAAGTGACCGTTCTCTTTATGCCTTCCACATCCATTCCTCCCTTTTGTAAACTTTCCATCCCTGCAGGGCGAGAGTTTTCATTAAGAATACCATATTCGACTCCCGGAAGCCGCAACCACCGGATCATTCAGGAGAAAGGCCTCCCGAAAAATCCTTGCTTCACGATAACGGCGCGAAAAAGCAGATTTGTCCTTCTTTGTCCGGGAAAATACCGGAAAGATGATTAATCCGAAGATTGTGTATGATATCGGTCAGTATTGCTGTAAGCATACAAAATAGGATATAATCATTTTTTATTCATTCAGAAAGAGGATGCCTATGCTTTTTGCCTGCGATATCGAAAATACGAATATCTACTTCGGTGTTTTCGATGAAGATACGATGGTATTTCATTCGGAAATTGCCACAAGTCTGGAGAAGAGCGTGGATGAATACGTGATTCTCCTGAACGGCGTTTTCGCACTGCATCAAGTCGCCGTCACATCGATCGACGGCGCCATTATTGCATCGGTCGTTCGCCCTTTGAATGCCACCCTGTCGCAGGCCGTCGAGAAGCTTATGCATGTGAAGCCCCTGCAGGTCGGACCCGGTGTGAAAACCGGTCTGAACATTAAGACCGACATTCCTTCACAGATCGGCGCGGACATTGTCGCCAATGCCGTGGCCGCCGTATCTCTCGCCTCCTGCCCTCTTGTCTTCATTGATCTCGGTACAGCCACCACGCTGACTGCGATCAACGAACAAGGCGAACTCTGCGGCGTACTGATTTATCCGGGCGTCCTTTCTTCTCTCAACGCCCTGTCCGCACAGGCAGCGGAACTTCCCTGCATTGCACTCGACAAGCCCAGGACGATCCTCGGCAAAAACACCATCGATTCCATGGTCAGCGGCATTATATACGGCAACGCGTCGATGATTGACGGACTTCTTGACCGGATTGCGGAAGAATGGCAGGTAAAAGATCTGACGGTACTTGCAACCGGCGGACTGGCTGATAAAATAGTACCGTACTGCAGAAGCGGGCATACCGTACAAGTCGAGCCGGATCTCACCCTTCTCGGACTGAAGAAAATCTACCAGCTCAACCGCCGGCACAAATCCTGATATAGAAGCGGCATCGCTTTTATAAATAAAATTCACGGAGCGTTGCACTCACCGATGTGAGGCGACAGCAAAAGGAGAAAAACAATGAACACAGAACCTGATTTCAACTCGACCTCTCAAAAAGCCGGTCAGCCTGACCAAAGTACAGGCGCAGTTCCCGGCAAAGTCACTCTTCCTTTTCGTACGCGAAACGCGAAAACGCTGTGGATGGTACAGACGGCCGTACTTTCAGCGATTCTCATCGTCATGGCTTTCACGCCTCTCGGCTACCTGAAAGTCGGCACAATTTCCATTACCTTCCTTTCCATCCCCGTCGTCATCGGCGCAATTATTGTCGGACCGGCCTGCGGTGCAGTCCTTGGCGGCGTATTCGGAGTTACCAGCTTCCTGCAGTGCTTTGGAATGGATCCGTTCGGAACTGCTCTCTTTGGGGTCAACCCTTTTCTCACGTTCATTATGTGCATGGTGCCCCGTATCCTGATGGGTCTCTTTGTCGGACTTATTTTCCGTGCACTGTCGAAAATCGACAAGACGAAAATCGTATCCTTCGCTATTGCATCTCTCAGCGGCGCCGTCATCAATACCGTTCTTTTCGTCGGCGCTCTGGTTCTTTTCTTCGGTAACTATTTGATCAGTCTCAAAATCGGACCGAACATTCCCGCAATCCTCGGCGTACTCATTACCATCAATGCCGTGATCGAAGCAGCCGTCTGTCTGGTTGCCGGTACCGCGATTACAAAGGCTCTGAGCGTCGCACTGAAGAAGAAATAAATGAATTTCTATTGTCTGCAAAAGAGCTCCCTTCGGGGAGCTTTTTTTGTTTGATTTTGTTCATCCCGGATAACCCTCTGAATCAATGGTATACTAAGTGATGCACGCAGCGATGCGTTTGCCGGCTATGCACGGCACGATACAAGAAATCAACACGACCTGCCAGCTCGTATTTGAGCGGAGGAGCACTGCATTTCATGTCAAAAAAAGACATTCTGATTGTTGAAGATGAAGCATCAATTGTTCGAATCCTGGAGCTTGAGTTTGCACATGAAGGGTATACCTTTGATTCTGCAATGGATGGCAGTGCTGCACTCACAGCATTCGAAGAGAACTCGTACTCTCTGATTCTGCTTGACTTGATGCTGCCGGAAATCAGCGGTCTCGAGGTGTGCCGCAACATTCGAAAAGATTCGGATGTCCCGATCATTATGTTGACGGCCCGGCGTGATTTGACAGATAAAGTAGCCGGACTGGATCTGGGCGCAGATGACTACATTACCAAGCCTTTCGAAATGGAAGAACTTCTTGCAAGGGTACGCGCCGGACTTCGGCGAAACCAGACAAAAGAAGACGAGACAAGTATCCTTCAAGTGGCGGACGTAAGCATCAATATGCTCACACGCCAAGTCCTCAAAGGGGATGCTTTGCTTGAATTTACAAAAACGGAATTCCTGCTGTTGGTATACCTGGTATCCAATAAAGGAATTGTCCTGACAAGAGATCAGATTATTGAACATGTTTGGGGGTACGATACGGAAAGCAGTACCAATATTCTTGACGTATATATACGGTATTTGCGGCAGAAAATTGACTGCACGCAGGAACTGAGCTTAATACATACCATTCGCGGCGTGGGGTACTCTATGTCAGAACCGCAAATCGTATGAAGCATTTCTTTAAGAACATTTCTTTCCGTATCACAGCGATCTACGCAGCTTTGTTTTTTGCCGGTCTCGTTGCCGTGACTTCCGCGACCATGATCTATGTCCGATACTATATTCATCAGCAATCCAGAAATCAGCTCGAATACATCAGCGCAGCAATTGACGACAGTGTTCAAAGTGTTTCCGACTTCAGCACCACCAATTTATATAACATTGCGCAGATGAACAACAATATTGACATTGTTCTATGGGATGGAACCGGGCAAATATATACATCCGATGCAGACAATCCCGTTGCTTTTCCGCTGGACTCCCGACTCGAAAAGATGATGCAGAATACGTTCGACGGGAAAGAATATCTGACATATAGCCATCGGCTGGTTTTGGACGGCGATCATTTATATACCCTTCAAATCATCAAGGATCCCGAAAAAGACAATGCTTTTTTGCAGGCGCTTTTCTGGATCATGCTTCTTATTGACTGTATTTCATTGGTCTTATCCTATTTCACCGGGTTCATTCTAAGTAAAAGAGCCTTAACTCCCATTGATAAAATCATTGAACAGGCGCAAAAATTCAGCGCAAGCAATCTCAAAGACCGCATTGTCATCGATGGTCCTGATGACGAGATCAAGCGCCTTGCCTATACATTTAATGAACTCATTGAAAGAATTGAACATTCCTACGAGAGGCAGAACCGTTTCGCTTTGGATGCTTCGCATGAATTAGCCACCCCCCTGGCGGTAATCAAGGGTTATGTGGATTTGATTGACCGGTGGGGAAAAGACGACAGGGCTGTATTGGATGAAGGTATTGACGCAATAAAGAAGGAAATAGTAAGCATGACCCGGCTTCTGGACACTTTGCTCACCCTTTCAAAAAGCGACAATGACCTTATCAAGATCGAGAAAAGCACGTTTGCTCTGGATGAATTGATGGTTGAAGTTGTTAAGGAGTGCAGAATCATAACGCCGCAGCAAAAGATCGACTTCGGCAAAAAGGATCATGTAGTAATTTTCGCTGATCAGCGTCTCATCAAGCAAATGGTTCGCGCGCTGATCGACAACGCAATAAAATATTCAGGAAGTCATGGGGATATTATCATACAGGTTGAGAAACTTCGCGAAAATGCATCCATCAGTATCATTGACCATGGAATCGGGATCCCTCAGAAAGAATTGCCGTTCATTTTTGAACGCTTTTACCGGGTTGACAAAGCAAGGTCCCGTTCTCTTGGCGGCACGGGCCTGGGCCTTTCGTTTGTCAAATGGATCGTCAATATTCATGGCGGCAGCATCTCCGTTCGAAGTAAGCAAAGAATTATTACGCGATTTGATATTCTGCTTCCTATAAAAAAAATCTGATACTGCCCTGATCGTACTTCCACATAAAGTAGAGGTCCTCCCAAATGCTCTCAGACAATTCTCAGATTCACATCAGATGAATCTCATTTTCGTATTCTACAATGAATGAGTCAGGAATAGAGATGAGAACCCAATCTCATAGTCTTGTTCCTGAGGTCAACAGCAGTCAAATGCTGCGGAAATGAAAAGGAGAACTATTATGAATAGAAGAATACTTACAATTGCTTTGATAGGATTGATTACTCTTGGAACAACGACAGGGATATTCGCCGCCAACGCGAACGCAAATCTGACAGCCGGCGAAACGGAAGTCACAATGCAGGATGCATCTGATCCGACGACCGTTCCGACCGTTGAACCTACGATCGTACCGACCATTGAACCCACAGTCGTTCCGACCATTGAACCTACAGTCGTACCGACCGTTGAACCCACAGCAGTACCTACTGCAGAGCCGACCGTCGTTCCTACGGTAGTTCCTACGGTAGTTCCTACAGTCGTTCCTACAGTAACACCTATAGATGGTAATTGTGATAAAGATCTGCCGATCGATCCTTCGACTGTTGCAGTAACCGAAGAAGCCGCAAAGACAATCGCTCTGACTTTTGCCGGAACGGATGCAGTTTTCGTAAAGATTGAACTCGAAAACGAAAATGGCGTTGTGCTCTATGAGATGAAAGTCAAAACAGCTGCATCTCTCATCGAAGTGAAGATCGATGCGAACACAGGTATCATCCTGTCATCCTCTGTACATGACTGTATGGATAAAGACAACAAATGCACGGATGACAAATTCTGTAACGGAAATAAGTTTGGTTGGTACAAGAACAGTTGCATGAATAATGAGTCCCGTAAGAATGATGAAGCTTTTAACAAAATTGAAGCCCGGAAAAATGATCCTACATGCAAGGACAAGAACCAGGCCAAGTTAGATGGTGCATCGAATTACACCTGTCCGTTTGCAAAGGGATAAGATACACATCTTTCCCCTCTGACAACTGAACAAAGACAACACCTCCGTCATCGAAACTGGCGGGGGTGTTGTCTTTGGATTCATTTATTGGCGTCGTTCAGAACTTCCTGGCGCAAATCCAGAATTTTCTCTTCGATGATCCGGATCACTTCGATAAATGCTTCATCGGATTTTCCGGAAGGGTCTTCAAGTCCCCAGTCGACACGTTTGCTGCAAGCCAGATAAGGACACGCGACATTACAGCCCATCGTAACGACAATATCCACGGGGGGAATGTCCTGCAGCAGTTTCGATGTCTGCGTTTCCTCCATGTTGATGCCATAGATTTTTTTCATAAGCCGTACCGCATCCGGATTAATTTTGGGCTTTGTTTCCGTTCCGGCGGAATAACTCTCAAAAGCATCCGATGCCAGATGCTTCCCGAGCGCCTCGGCAATTTGTGAACGGCATGAGTTGTGTACGCAGATAAATCCAACTTTTTGCATGTTGTTCCTTCCAATCAAGTATGATTTTTTTCGGTACCCGTTGGAAACCAGCGGGTCGTCTTGTTCGCAATATTGACCAAAATCAGCATGACGGGCACTTCGGTAAGAACGCCGACAATGGTCGCGAGTGCCGCAGGAGACTTGGGTCCGAAAAGAGAGATCGCAACTGCAACCGACAGTTCAAAAAAGTTGGAGGCTCCGATCATGCCGGCCGGTGCCGCAATATCATGCGGAAGTTTCCAGAACTTCGCCCAGAGGTAGGCGATAAAGAAAATCAGGAACGTCTGGATGATCAGCGGTGCGGCGATCATCAGAATATCCAGCGGCTGTGACAAAATGATTTCGCCCTGAAAACTGAAAATGATAACGAGTGTCAGCAGCAGGCCGATGATCGTAACTCCGTTCCATTTCGGGATGAATTGATTCGTGAAGTAATCCGCTCCCCTCTTTTTGATCATAAGCGAACGGGTCAGGGCGCCGGCGGTCAGGGGTATGACGACAAACAGCGCCACGGACAGGAAAAGTGTCGCCCACGGCACGGCGATGTCTGATACACCCAGCAGCAGTGCAACAATCGGTACAAAGGCAACCAGAATGATCAAGTCATTGGTTGCGACCTGTACCACCGTGTACGCCGGATTCCCTTTGGTCAGCGTGCTCCATACAAAAACCATCGCCGTACACGGCGCCGCTCCCAGAAGAACCGCGCCCGCAAGATACTGTTTGGCGATTTCAGGAGACATGGCATTTTTGAACACAACATAGAAAAAGAAGCTGGCAATCGCAAACATCGTGAACGGCTTGATCAGCCAGTTCGTCACCCAGGTGATCACCAGGCCCTTGGGGTTTCTGCCGGCATTCTTAACGCTCGCAAAATCAACCTTCATCATCATCGGATAAATCATCAGCCAAATCAGAATTGCGATCGGGACGGATACATGTGCATACTCGAATTTGCCGAGAAAATCCGGAACGCCCGGAAGGAATTTTCCGATCATAACACCGATGCCCATGCACACGATCACCCATATACTCAGATACTTCTCAAATAAACCAATGCCCTGCAGCTTTGTCTTTTCCATTGTGCGATCTCCTTTATATTTTGATATGCCGGTTATGGACAGGTACGTACGCCCCGGGAGGGTTGGATTTCCTTTACGGATGTAAGATCAGCCAACAGGCTTTTCGCGCTTTGGCTTCCCTCTTCGGAAATGAAGTAGTACGTCCACTTCCCTTCGTTCCGGCTGTCGATGATGCCGCTCTCACAAAGAATCTTCATGTGGTGGGAAAGCGTCGACTGTGCGATGTCAAGTTCTTCCAGAAGGACGCAGGCACATTTCTCCCCGCTTCTGAGCAGTTCCAGAATCATCAGCCGGTGTTCATCACACAAGGCCTTGAAAACTTTCGCGTCACTGATATGTCTGTTCATGTGTTTGTCCTCCTCATATCGAATTTATTCGATATGTTCATTGTAGCTGTCAAATCGAAAAATGTCAATGTGTATTTCATCTCAAAAAAAACTGCCGCATCCCGAAAAATGCAGCAGATTCATTTGCGTATGAATGACCGGTGACTTTACAGTTTGGCCTGATCCTTTTTGGTAACGGTCAGATAAATGACGACCGCCAGAATCGTTGCCAGAAAAATAGCACTGGTGCCTGAGGTTCCGAGCGCGAGCCCACCGTCGGCTTTCGGCTGCGACAGGAAGTCTCCGAGTGAGGCACCCAGTGGGCGCGTCAAAATGTACGCAATCCAGAATGCCCAAATGGCATCAAGTTTGAAGAAACGGAAAGCGATTACCACGAGGCCGATCATCCCGGCAAAAAGAAGTGCCGATTTCCAGTATCCGATGTCGAGCCCCTCTGCCAGAAGATCTCCGGCTGCTGTACCCAGCGAAAATGTGAAAAGAATGGCAGCCCAGTAGAATCCTTCTCTTTTGGAAGTCCGGATGGAATGAATGGATAGAGTCTTCTCATTCATATACCAGATGACAAAGGTCGCTATCAGGGCGATTGAGAAAAGAATCGTCGTCGTCTGCAGGGGCACGCCAAAATTATCCACCAGATTGTCTGTAATCAGCGTTCCCACGACACTGATGAGGACGACGGCCAACCAGTAAATACCCGGCACATATTTGACGGACCGGAATTGAAAAATCAAAATGATGACAAGAAATACGCTCATAATCAAAGTAGTGACCGTTAAACCCAAATGCATGTTTTCATTGAGAAAATCAGCGGCCGTTTCACCGATTGTTGTCGCAAGAATCTTAATAATCCAGAAAAAGATCGTAATTTCCGGAACCTTGTTCAGCATGCTTTTCCCTTTTGAAAGCAGAATAACATTCGAATTATCCGAGATTTCAGGTTCTGTGCAGGATGCGTTTTGTCTCATGCGGTTTTGTCCTCCCTTATTTGAACGATTATCTATATACAAGGCAATTCGCCATTCTATTGGATGTCGCTGCGGCAAAGTCTGCCGACCCGAAAAAAGGATGACCCATTTCTGGAAATCATCCTCATCCGAGAATTATTGTGTATATGAGTAGTATGAACTCTTACGGGAAAAGTTTGCGTGAAACACGCAGGGAAAGTAAGGCATATATGGATGAAATCAGTTTCACCGCCGGATGCGATCTTCCAATCCACATGTTTCCATGCGGTATTTTTATTCGAATCTGTCAGCTGTGACGGCAATTTCGACCGTCCGGGCCGCGTCTGTTTTGCACGTTTGCAGCCTGCATCAATAGAGCGAAAATATTTTACACAAAGCCTTGTATTTTTGCTATAATATATTTATAATAAATAGTTTTTCGAATAGCGGTACAGATTCACTCGCAGGAGCAAATCTAAAAATGCAGCTTTACCGTTTCACTTCAAGAGAGTGCAGCGGTTGTTTTTTCAGAGAGGAATAGCGAAATATATGGCAACTTCAGTATTTCAAATTAATGATCTCATCGCATATGACGGAAGCGGCGTATGCATTATTGAGGCTATCGGTTTGCAGGATATCAGCGGACTGGACAGCAGCCTGCAGTACTATAAGCTTAAGCCTCTCTACGAGAAGGAAAGCTCGATTATTTCTCCCGTCAACAGTTCACGCATTTTGATCCGCAAGCTTCTTACGCAAGAGGAAGCCATGGATCTCATTGCCCTGGTTCCGGGCATCGAAGAAATCGGGATCGAGGACGAGAAGGGCCGCGAGGAGAAATACAAGCAGGCCTTACATTCAAACAACTGTTCTGAATGGGTGCGTATCATCAAGACACTTTCGCCCCGTATGGAAGCACGTGCGCAGCAGAAGAAGACGGTCGATCAGATTGATCAGCGCTATTTCCGCATGGCGGAAGACCTTCTGTACGGTGAACTGGCCATTTCATTGGGCATCCCGAAAGATCAGGTACGTGACTTTATTGCAGATCAGGCCGCACTTCCTGCTTGAAGATATTTTGTAAGGGCTCCCAATGTTGCCGCGAAAGTGAATAGCAGAACAGTCCCCTTTATCCAGCAAGAAACTCCGAATGGCATAGCCGCCATCCGGAGTTTTAATTTTGTTAACTGCTCAGCCGGCCGACGTGATATTTTAAGAAATAATTTCCTGCACCCTGCCAACCATGTCATTTTCTTCGAGCATAACCTTGATCCCGTGAGGATGCGTGTCGCTGTTGGTTAATATGCGCTTAACATGACCGCGTGTCAGCTTCCCCGAGCGCTGATCCGCTTTGAGAACAACGTCAACCAACATACCGATTTTTATCGAGCTTCGTTTTTGTCCGTTCATTTTTGCCCTGCCTTTGTGATTATGATGTTCCTGCATGTGAAATTACGCAATGGTTTGACTTGCATGTTGAAGCTCTGCCATAGCGCGGAAAGTACGTTATTTGCGAAAAATCAATCCAAAATGATATGGCGGCAAATCGACTTGCCGTTCCAGATATAATCCCGCATCTGCGGCCCATGTAATAATATAATCCGGCGTGGGCCGTATGTCCATGGAAGGACCTCTCGGCGTATCTTCGT
>JADGQQ010000004.1 GCA_017881645.1 Clostridia bacterium | reverse complement strand
TATTCCTTGAATTGCTGGTAATCTCCGGCACGGACGGCCTGCTGAAGCAGATGCACCGTCATCGGGTTGAAGAGATGATATTCTCCGTCTTTTCTCCACTGATAGATGCCGCCGGCTTCGAGCCCGTCATCCGGAGAGTTGACCGCGTAGGCTTCCTCGTGACGCATGTTGGCCTCACGTGCGATTACATCCAGGTCGATTCCTCCGATGCGGCTCGGCGTCGATGTGAAATAGGTGTCGATTACATCTTCGGCAATACCGAGAGCTTCAAAGATCTGTGCTCCCTGATAGCTCTGGATCGTGGAAATCCCCATCTTCGACAGAACCTTGACGATACCTTTAACGGAAGCCTTCACGAAATGTGCAAGCGCCGATTCCTGTGACATGCCGGTCAGCAGACCGGTGCGCACAAGGTTCTCCACGGTGGCATAGGCCAAATATGGATTGATTGCTGAGACGCCAAATCCGATAAGGGCTGCAAAATGATGTACTTCGCGCGGTTCTGCGGATTCAAGAATCAGACTGAAATGCTTTCTCTTTCTCTTCCTGGTCAGATACTGATGCAGTCCGGATACCGCCAGAAGAGCCGGAATAGAAGCCATCGTCTCATTCATTCCGCGGTCGGACAGGATCAGAAGATTCGCGCCTGCATCGACAGCTGCTTCTGCCGTCTCAAAAATCTCGTCAAGAGCAGCCTTGAGTGCAGCACCGTCGCCGGTTGCAGGGAAAAGAATCGGAATCGTTACCGACTTGAATCCCGGCTCAGCCACATTCTTCAATATGTCCATTTCTTTATTGGTGAGAATCGGATATTTGATTTTGATCTGGTGGCTGTTTTCCGGCTTCGGATCAATCAAGTTGCCTTCCGATCCAAGATACATTTCGGTCATCGTGACAATATCTTCACGCAAGGCGTCAATCGGAGGATTGGTGACCTGAGCAAAAAGCTGCTTGAAATAGTTATAAAGGAGCTGCGGTTTATCGGACAGTACGGCAAGAGGCGTGTCCTGTCCCATGGCACCCAACGGATCGATGCCGTCCCGGGCCATCGGAAGAATCATGGAACGGATGTCTTCATAGGTGTAGCCGTAAGCTTTCTGAAGACGCTCAATATCCGACACATCGATCGGTGCCGAAACCGGCGCATCTTTATGGACGGGCAGCTGTTCAAGGCTGCGCATATATTGGTTGATCCATGAACGGTACGGCTGTTCACCGGCCATTGTGCTCTTGATTTCTTCGTCGGTAACGATACGGCCTTCTTCGGTGTCAATCAAAAGGAGACGGCCCGGACGCAGGCGCTCTTTGATCAGAATGTTCTCCGCCGGAATATCAAGAACACCGGCTTCAGATGCGAGAATAACAAGTCCGTCTTTGGTTACATAATATCGCGAAGGACGAAGTCCGTTCCTGTCAAGAATGGCGCAAAGCTTGCGTCCATCGGTAAAGGCCATCGCTGCGGGTCCGTCCCAGGGCTCTTCGATCATCGCATGGAATTCGTAGAAAGCCTTGAGCTCATCGCTCATGCTCTCATGCTTGGACCAGGGCTCGGGAACCATCATCATTGCAGCATGCGCAAGCGAACGGCCGGACAGCGAAAGGAACTCAAGGCAGTTGTCGAACATCGCCGAGTCACTGCCTTCCGGATTAATAATCGGGAAAACCTTGGAGACATCTTCTCCGAAGAGCTTCGTCCGGATACCGGACTGACGTGCGTGCATCGAGTTAATGTTGCCGCGCAGCGTATTTATTTCTCCGTTATGAATCAGATAGCGGTATGGATGTGCGCGTTCCCAGCTCGGAAATGTGTTCGTGCTGTAACGGGAGTGTACAAGAGCCAGGCCGGATTCAAATTCAAGACTCGCCAGATCCAGATAAAAAGCATCGATCTGATCCGCAGTCAGCATACCTTTGTATACGATCGTGCGGCAGGAAAGGCTGGCAAAATAAAAATAGTCATTGCTGTCTTCCGAAAGATTCAGTGTAAGACTCTCACAGCGCTTGCGGATGACATAGAGCTTACGCTCAAAATCGAGTTCCGTAACGCAGTCTGCGCTCTTCCCGATAAATATCTGACAAAAATGCGGGCGGTTCGAACGTGCGACGGATCCGAGAGACGTCTCGTTGACCGGCAGTGTACGCCAGCCGAGAACGGTCTGTCCTTCACTCTCGACAATCTTCTCAATCCGTTCCTGACAGTCTTTGCGGGCATCCGACTGGCGTGGCAGGAAAAGCATACCGACGCCGTAATCCCCGGCCGCCGGAAGGTTGATATCAATCAGAGGACAAACCTGCCGGAAAAACCGGTCCGGAATCTGCAATAAAATACCGGCACCGTCTCCCGTATTCTCTTCACTTCCCGCACCTCCGCGATGCGCTAAATTCGCGAGAATCGTAAGCCCCTGCCGGACTATGGTGTGTGATTTCTCACCGCGTATGTTAACAACAAATCCTATTCCGCATGCGTCATGTTCAAATTGCGGAGCGTACAGCCCCTGCGCTTGAGGTAATCCCCTCATGTTTGACATAGTAATTTGGCCTCCCCTTTATATGTTGTCGCAATTCCTACGGTATTGAATCAGGCACAGACGTCAACGTTCCGCACGGAAAAAGCAAAACAACAGAATCCAAAAAGAATTCCCTGTGCACTCCGCGGCAAAAACTCTGGTCAATGCTTCCTGTCAAGATGTCCGAATATGGGGAATTCATTGCTGTCATTGGGCAACAGAAATGCCCAGGTACATCTCCTTTGATGCACTGTAACACCCCATAAAGCCCACAATATCAGGAAATAAACCAAGCGTTTTAACGAACCGGTCGATGATCCGACATAATGGTTTCAACATTATAGCATGTAGCCTGTTTCGGGGCAATGATTTTGCCCAAAATACGAGGTCTCCATAATGATTAAGTATACGGCCTAATTTCATTTAAATATAGCAGGTAAATCGGATGTTTCCCCTTACCAACGCAGGAATTTTCGTGTTTCAGGCAAGCGCATATCTTGAGAAACAGGAAGAAAATACATCCTGGATCAGGCGCTGTCCTTTTTCATTCGGGTGAATCCCATCCGCGCACAGAAAGGCTCCGAGATTCCCCTCGCGAAGGAATGCGTCGCGTACATCGACGAGCAGTAAATTGTATTCCCTCGCCAGACTTTCGATCGCATGCGAGTATCGTTCCTGATGACGGTAAATATTTTCTTTCTCTCCGAGAAACGTCAGCACCCGGTCCGGGTCAACGTTCTCCGGCTTGGTGATCCAGTCGAAAAACCGCACCGAATCAATCGGCGGAAGATTCATGAGAACGGGCCGAATTCCCTTGTCGAGCAGTGCGCGGATCATCTTGGTCATGGCCGCCGTAAAATCTTCATATACTGTATTGGGCTGATGCGCCTGCAGCGGTGTGCTGGACACATCTGCCCAGTCATAATCGCAGTCATTCCCGCCAAATTCCAGAAGCACCATATCCGCCTCAAATCCTTCGCTGAGCGTACGGTCCAGACTGGCCATTCCCTTTGGTGCGGTACATCCGAAATGCGAATGGTTCTTCACATCCAGATGAAAAAGCTGCGCGAAATCATGGACGGCTCCGTTCCGGATCAGCCGATACCGCCCGGATTCCGCATCAAAGATGACACCTTTTAGAATAGAGTCGCCCCATACACCGATTTTCGAAATTCCGGCCATACCATCACCGCCCTGCGTTTTAATAGCATAAGCGTATCACGGGATATTCGGAATTACAATACGTGTTTATCAATATTATGTGAACCAATTGTAAAAACAATTATATGTTTCTGTAAAATAGCTTCTCAGACGAATTCGGCATGCCGCTCGAGGTATTCGTCGTACAGCATCCGCTTATCCAGCAGTCCCTGCGGACGGATTTCCATGATGCGGTTAGCGACGGTCTGAACGAACTCATGGTCATGCGAGGTGAAAAGCATTGATCCTTTAAAAGCCTTCACTCCTTCGTTCACGGCTGTGATGGCCTCAAGGTCAAGGTGATTCGTCGGGTCGTCCAGAAGCAGGACGTTGGATCCGGACAGCATCATTTTCGAGAGCATGCAGCGCACCTTCTCGCCTCCGGACAATACGCTTGCGTTCTTCAGAGCTTCTTCACCGGAAAAAAGCATGCGTCCCAGGAATCCCCGGATGTACGTCTCATTCTGGTCTTTCGAATACTGACGGAGCCAGTCGACAAGAGACAGCTCCGAGCCCTCAAAGAAAGCGTTGTTATCTTTCGGAAGGAAGGAACGCGTGGTCGTAATGCCCCACTTGAACTCACCCGCATCCGGCTCGATTTCACCCATCAGAATCCGGAACAGCGTCGTGTTCGCGACTTCGTCTTCGCCGACGAATGCGATCGCGTCGCCCTTATCCATTGTAAAGGAAATATTATCGAGCACCTTACGTCCGAAAAGCGTCTTCGTCAGGCCGCGCACAAAAAGCACGTCATTGCCGATTTCACGATCCTGCGTGAAGGAAATAAACGGATATCTTCTGGACGAGTTGACCACCTCGGGCAGCTCGAGATTTTCGAGGAGCTTCTTGCGGGAGGTCGCCTGTTTGGATTTCGAGGCATTCGCCGAGAACCGGGTAATGAAATCCTGCAGTTCTTTCCTTCTGGTCTCGATCTTCTTGGTCTGGTCCTTGTTCTGTCGAAGGGACAGCTGTGTATATTCATACCAGAAATCGTAATTCCCCTGGAAAAGTGTCACTTTGGAGAAATCGATATCGGCGATATGCGTGCAGACTTTGTTGAGAAAGTGACGGTCATGTGATACGACCAGGACGGTGTTCTCAAAATTCAGCAGATATTCCTCGAGCCAGCGGCAGGAATCCAGATCCAGATGGTTGGTCGGCTCATCGAGCAGAAGCACATCCGGGTTGCCGAACAGAGCCTGTGCCAGGAGTACTTTGACCTTCTGCGATCCGGTCAGGTCGCCCATTTTGCGGTCATAGAAAGATTCCGGCAGTCCGAGCCCCTGCAGCAGCTGATCCGCATTGCTTTCGGCGGACCATCCGTCGAGTTCGGCGAATTCGCCCTCCAGATTGCCCAGATGGATACCGTCTTCTTCGGTAAAATCCGTCTTGGCATAGAGTTTTTCTTTCTCGCCGATGATCTGGTACAGGCGCGTGTGGCCCATGATAACCGTATCCCGGACGGTAAAAGCATCATACTTAAAGTGATCCTGTTCGAGAACCGCCATGCGTTCGCCGGGTGACAGCGTAACGCCGCCCTTGCTCGGCTCGATATCGCCGGAAATAATTCTGAGGAACGTCGATTTACCGGCGCCGTTCGCTCCGATGATGCCATAACAGTTTCCTTTGGTAAAAATGATGTTTACATCTTCAAAAAGAGTTCGCCCGCCAAACCGCAGCGTAACTCCTGATACATCCAGCATGTGATTCTCCTTGTGTAATGCAAAAGCATACAAATTCCCTGTGTGTTCGATTCATCGTTCATCATACAGGCATCCTTATAGAGGGGTCAACCATTCTGATGAAATCTGTTGGATATTGTGACATTTTTGATGGAAAGCCGTCACTTATGTGTCACTTTTGAGGCTTATACTGAAAATACTTGTTTACATCTATGTAATCAAAACGACAAGGCATTTTACACCTTTGAGCAAATAAATCGGATATACTATTATTCAAGTCTATTTTTGCCGATAAAACGATAGGGAGAACGCACTGCATGGAAGATCCAAAAAGGCAGCCGTCACGAATCGGAAGGTCATCGCAGCGGAAGGATCCGACCCGGTCGACTTCGCGTCGGCAGAATCCACAGCCGCCGGTCTCCGCCGGACGGCCTTCGAATTCACAGGCCCGGCGTCGGACGAGAGCCAGAAGACGTGCTGTCCTGCTGCTGATTTCCATCGTTGCGGCCGTTTTAATTCTGACAGGCGGAATCGCCTGGATTCTTCACAACAACAATCCTTCATCCCCTTCGATCAGCCATTCTACGGCTCCATCGGATCGCCAGAATATGACGCTGGCCCAAACCGAATCCACAGTTCCCTTTACGCAGATGATCACTTTTTCAGCGGATCCTGTGAAACCGCTGTACGGGCGTCTGATTTTTCTCGATCCGGGTCACGGCGGGAGCGATTCCGGCTGTTCCTACCCGAAGAATGCATCGACACTTCTAGAGAGTAATCTGAACCTTCTGATTGCCGATGAAACGAAAACGGCACTCGAAGCACAGGGGGCGACGGTCATCATGCTTCGTGCCGATGATTCGTGGGTTTCACTCTATAAACGAATTTCTCTCGCGCATCTTTATTGTATCCAATACGCGGACCAGCTCAAAGAAGATACATTGACCGCAGATCAGAAATCCCGGCTCATCACCGAGCTGTCCGATGTCATACAAATCAACTCCGATACGGTTGATACCGGCGGCATGGGGATTATGGCCGGTACCGGAGTAGGCGATGAACTTGCGCTGCTCATGTCACTTGAGAAGAATTTTACAGACGTATTGTATCTTTCGATTCATATCAACTCCAACCCTCAGACATCTCTTCACGGAACGCAGGTATACTACGTGACGGATGAATCCGTCATCCAAAGCGAAAAAGATTTGCTCGCGAATGATCCGAATTATGAGAACAATGAGAACTTCCCGAATCGAGCGGAATATTACGGCAGAGACAACTCCCGCAACGAGGCATTTGCACAATCCCTGTATGACGCGGTTACGTCCGCGTCTCCGCAGCTGAAGACGAATTCGAAAAGTGTCATTGCCGACAATTATGCCGTACTTCGGGAACACAATCTGACTTCCGCACTTATTGAAGTGGGATTCATAACGAACAAAAACGACCGCTCCCTACTCTCGGATGAGATATCCGTGCGACAAATCGCATCAGGAATTGCAGTCGGCTGCGTCAACTTCTTCACAGGAAAATCCTGAAATATGCTACTATACTTTTATACATAAAAATGCCGCCCGCGGACGTATTTGTCCCGATTCGTGTTTGTTTTCAAAGAAAGGCAGCGCAGATGAATATTGCTATTATCACAGGAGCTTCCTCCGGCATCGGCGAACAGTATCTCCGGCATGTGGTCCTTAACCGGAGCGCAGACGGAAATATGCCGGTTGATGAAATCTGGGCGATCGCCAGACGTACGGATCGACTGCAGACTTTGAAAGCCGAACTGGATCCGGTTCGCATCCGCGTTTTTTCGTGGGACCTGACGGAAAAGGACGCATTGGACGATCTTCAGCAGGTTCTTGCGACAGAAAAACCGGTCATCCGGCTGCTTATCCATTCCGCCGGCATTGGACGAACCGGTCAGTTTGAGACGAATACACGTTCCGAAATCCACGCTATGATTTCTCTCAACTGTGCTGCACTGGCTGAGGTTACGGGGCTTTGTCTTCCGTATATGATTCCGGCCGGCGATGCGGGTACATTCAGCACCGGGCCGCGAATCGTGCATGTTGCATCGACCGCAGGTCTTCTTCCGCAGCCGGGGTTTGCCGTCTATGCGGCATCCAAATCCTTTGTTATTTCATTCTCCAGAGCATTGTCAGCCGAACTCCGGCATCATAATATTGCAGTTACCACGGTTTGTCCCGGCCCGGTCGAGACGGATTTTGTCGCCGTCGCATCCGGTATCCCCGGAGCCCGGTCCCAAGGTTTTAAGGCTCTTTTTGTTGTCGACCCCGGCCGTTTGGCAGCGAAATCCCTTCGCGCTTCCCGACGCGGGCGCGGCATGTATGTGTATGGCTTTTCACAAAAAGCTCTGCATGTTCTCGCCAAGCTCCTTCCCGTCCGCGTTTTTACTTCATTTATGGCGCGGCTTCCGTCAGGCGACTGACACTTTTCAAATCATGAACATCCAGGGCCTCCCTCATCGTCCGCTTCACGATAGGTTTCGCGCAAAAAGAAAAAGATTTTTATTGTGTTCGAGCAATGTTGCTGCAATGTTTTGTAATTATTCCTATCAAAAGTGCTGTATACAGCAATTATTCTTATGTGTTCTCTGCATATTGCGTTTATTATTGCGAATAATTCGTAAATTTTCACCTTTTCTTCGTTGTTTCCTGCACATTTACATGATAGTATTGTCGTGTTGGTTTTTAGTTAATCAAATAACTGTACGGAGGACATTGGAATGTACGATACACTCGTAACGCTGAAAAGAGGCTTAACCGAAATCCTTGCACTCAAATTGCTACTCGAAGAAGATCAGTATGGATATCAGTTTGTTCGATTGATTCGTGACCGCAGCGAGGGCGATATCTCCCTTACTGAAGGCGCACTGTATACGACACTTTACCGCCTGGAAGCAGACGGATATGTTGAGTCACAGGATGTCCTGGTTGGATTGAAGAGACGCCGCCGTTATTATCACGTAACCGCAGAAGGCGAAGCGTATGCTGCAAAAGAAATCGCAAAATACGAACGTCTTGCAGGCGGCGTTATGAAGGTTCTTTATTACGGCGAATAATTGCTTTCCCGACAAATCTTAAAGGCCGGCTTTTTAGCCGGTCTTTTTTTGCCTATAACTGTAATTTCTATTGCTTTTTTCCCCGTGAAGCATACAATGTTGGCCGCGGCGGATGCTCCGGACATTGCGGTTCCTGCAGTTCGATCTGCGATTCCGCTCAACCCCTGCCGGAAAGCAGGAGCAGTCTTTCCTCTATCATTGGGCTGCGTCATTATTTCTGTTTATGAGTGCACAGCATGCTGTTGTTTACCAGATACTCTTCTCCTCGCCTTTCGTGACAAGTCGGCGGATCCATCCGACACACATACAGAGCAGAAACCCGAGCCAGTAACCCAGGACATTCATCCAGAAATCGTCTATATCGCTCTTTCCCATATTAAAAATATACTGCGTGGCTTCGATGGCGCCGGATAAGATCATCGGTAAAAGAATGATCACAAACCATGGCGTCTTCTTGAAATACACACTCATATAGAATCCGAGCGGAGTAAAAATAAGCAAATTCCCAAAGAACTGAATAAATATACCGTGTCTGAATTCTCCCGCAAGAATGTGCGGCCAGTAAATGGCAAACGCGCCCTTAAGCGGGATCAGATTTAAGCTTCTTTGTCCGCCCAGATCAACGGTCCTCTGCGCATAAAAAAGAAGAACCAGTAAACCTGCATAACATATCAGAAAAATCGCACTGGAAAGATGAAACGCTTTATGAAAAGAACTCCTGCGCTTCCGGCTGTCCCATTTTCCTCTGGAAAAAAGCCGGATCAAAACCGTGATCAGTAACCCGGATACCCATACAAGTCCAATATGAAACGACGTGCCGAAGGTCATAATACGGCTGAAAGATATGCCTTCCTTATATGCGGCTGCAGCAAAATACACAAGCGAGAAAAGCAGTCCGAAAGACTGTGCCAGCGCACACGTTACATAATCTTTTGAAATTATAAACACAAGCATGGAAATCACGACAGAAATGCCGATCAGACCGATTTCCTGAACCGGTGAAGAAAACCGCTCCGATGAATATATCAGAAGAAACAGGAAAATGCCCGCAGGGACTGCGAGTAGAATTCTGTCCCTCAGGGAGAACTCCGGCACTGTTTTCCGGGCTGCCGGCTGTCCCTTTTTTTTGCGGGTTGGATTACGTGTCACTTTGACCCTCATCATTCTTTTTTTTCTTCTGGCCGCGATAGATATAATAACCCGCACCGCCGGCGGCTGCAAGTATGATCACGGCTCCTGCGGCTGCCATCCATATCGCAGATCCCGATGCACCGTCCGATGACGAAGTCGCTTTTGCTATTGCGGCCTGTGTTGACTGCTTCGCAGAGTGCTGCGTCGATTCCTGTGCTGCAGACTGTGTCGCTGTCGAAGCGGCGGTCGGTGACGGCGATGTGGAAACAGACGGTGCCAGTCCGTTTTCTGTTGGCTGGACCGGACCGGAGATGACCGACAGTGAAATTCCGTTTCCGGAAGCTCCAAGAGGAATGACATGGTCGAGGCTGACAAACTTCCCGTTGCTTTGCCAGAGAACATCTTTTACAAATGTGTATTTTGCTTCATCCCATGTCGTGAAATCATCCAGAACCAGCCCGCCCGTATCTCCGGAATTCGCGTTAAAGCACCAGAATGTATGATTCAGATGGTATTCACTGATCAGCTGTCGAAGATCCGTCATCCAGGACAGGTTCGGTTCGGTCATGAACCCGCCCCATTCACCGATCAGGAGCGGGGCTATATTCTCTTTGCTGATATAGAGCCAGTTATCGTTCCAGCAATCGGTCTGCAGCGATTCATAAGTGAAACCGCCTTCAAACCAGGGCTGAGCAAACACCGCCGGACCATAATCGTGCGGGGAATAAACGATCTGTGCATTTCTTTCGGCGGACCCGAAATCAATCGGGAAGTCTTTCACGCCCCGAAGGTTGCCGCCCCACCAGTCAAAATAGTAATCTGCGGAATTCGTCGAGGAGAAATCTCCGTTTGCAGCAATATCCACCGGGTATATTTCAATGCCCTCGATCATGATCAGCGCATGCGGATTACTGTCCAGTACCAGGTTGCCTGCTGTTTCCGCCACATATTTCCAGTTGTTCGGCGCCGTTGAATCGTTCCATATGGCCGAGGTCTCGTTCGGTTTCCCGTGCGGTTCATTTTTCAGGTCATAGGCAACGACTGTGTCATCATTTTGAAAATGCTTCGCCAGAAAAGACAGCGCATCATAGTAATCCTGCGTGGATATTTTGTCCGTGTACCAGAGGTTCTTCATGTGTCCCATGCTGTCCGTCTCCGCGCTGTGGATGTCAAGCATGACCTTGATTCCGTTTGCTTTGCAGGACTTAACTGCCAGATCAAAAATCTCAAGGCTGTTGAGTCCGACAAGTTCCGGGTTCGTTGCCTGATTGAAGTTCGCCGTCGGATAGACTCCGTTCTTCCAGTCAAGTGCCAGTTCCGCCGAAATCGGGATGCGGAGCAGATTGAATCCATGATCGGCTATCGCTGCTATCGCCTCCCGCATATTGCACGACCAGACACCGTCGAAAATATTTGTGCCCGCATTGTATCCGAACCAGTTGATGCCGGTGATCCACACTTCGGTTCCGTTTTCGTCCAGTATTTTGTTCCCGTCCGTATGCAGCCAGTCATCCCCGGTCGGAGCATCCAAAGCCGGCTCTTCCGAAGGCGTCAGTCCGGCACCCGGAGTCGGTGTTATCGAGGCCTGTCCGCCGCCGGCCGCACCGGAAGCAGATACAGCCCCTGTCAGATCGACAGCTTTGGGCGTCGTCAGTATGAATCCGATATCCGCCGCTGTTCCGCCGCCCGGTATTTTACTGTTGTATTCGAGAGGAGTAATGGTGAGCGACGTGCCGGACAGTGAAAACGTTCCGTTCCAGCCGTCAGTTGTCCCCATAGAAGACCCTTCCGGAACAGTGATGCTGATTTTCCAGCCGGAAACCGCATCCGTCCCGCTGTTTGTGACAGCTGCGGAAAATTGAGACCGCACCTTCCCTCCCTCTTCCCAGCTGCTTGTTTTCGCCAGAGTAAGAGTAAGAGAAGATGCGGCATACATATTGCTTTGCGAGACTGAAAAAACCATACACAATAATACAGCTGTGATTGCCAGGGCAATGATTCTCTGCAAATTGCATTTCCGGCACTTTTTCATGGTTCCCCCCTATAGCCTCAAAGATCGTATGTATGTATTGTAGGGGGCGTTCGACTGGAAAGTCAATCCTGTGTAACAGGAGGTGTAGTCTCCGGCTGACCGGAATGCAGTCTTTTTCTTCCGTGAAGCAGCGGAGATACGCGATTATATACCAGCGCTGTAATCAGCGATACGATGAGTCCCTTAAACAAATTGAACGGTACGAAGGCAAAAATGATCATGGTTTTCAGATCCGTAACATAGACATTCACGGCTGTTCCAAAAGCTACCAGACCATCAATAGGCATATGGAACAGTTTCGCATAAAAGGGAAGCATAAAATAGTAGTTCAGAAAGGACGTAAACACTGTCATTGCGATCGTTCCCGCGGCCAGGCCGGCAATCGCGCCTTTTTTACTCTTGTACTTACGGTAAATGAATCCTGCTGTTCCGGCAAAAATCGATCCAGCCAGAAAGTTGGCAAGTTCTCCCACACCGAGCGAGCTTGTAACCGGAAGGTGAAGCAGGTTTTTTATGAGTTCAATAATGATCGCACTTCCCGGCCCGAATGCAAAAGCTCCGATCAGTACCGGGATTTCGCTCAGGTCCAGCTTCAAAAATGACGGAACAACGACCGGAATGGCAATTTCGAGATACATCAGAATTGTAGCAAGTGCCGCGAGCAGTGCCAGACTGGTCATTTTGCGGGTGCTCATTCTTCTGCGAGTCTCGTCGCTTCCGAAGAATTTCTTTTTCATTTTGTCGAGCATGTTGGTGTAATCCGTTCCTTTTTCCTTTTCGTTCATCTTTCTTTTCCTCCTTGTTTTCTTCAAGGCATAAAAAAACTCCCCCAAAATCTTCGGAGGAGCTCAACATGCAGAAAATTCCAGTCGCTAATGCTGACCAGTCTTCACTTCTTTCATCCGGACTATACCGTCGGCACCGGAATCTAACCGGTTCAGCTATCGCTCGCGGGCTCATCGACTGTTGTCGCTTTACCGCCGGTGGGGAATCACGCCCCGCCCCGAAGTTGTGCCTACATTATAGATTCGGCATTTTTCTCTGTCAAGATAGAAATCAAAAGACGGTTGTACTATACTGTCACTATTGTAATTCTTCCGGTGATGCATAAGGAGCGGTTTCATGAGTCGTTTTTCACAGGTTCTTGTCATAACATTATGCCTGACGGGTCTGGTAATGGTTTCCGGCTGCTCGTCCCGGGCGGCATCTGAGACGGTCGCGGCTCAGACAGCTGTCAGTACAACGGCTGCGCCTACACCGACACCCACGCCCACGCCGACGCCTACGTCGACGCCCACACCCACACCGACGCCGACCCCCACTCCGGAATATATTGAGCCGCTGACGGACGCGCCTGTCTGGTATAACGGATATGTGGATCCGCGGACCGTTCGTGCCGAAGTGGTGACACATCCGGAAGAGCTGACAGTTCTGATAAATAAGTACTATGCAATGCCCGAGGATTATGTGCCGGATCTCGTGATGGCGGATTCTTCTGCCGGTCAGTATCTTCGCCCGGAAGCCGATGATGCCTGGGATCTGATGCGTGCAGCCTGCGAAAAAGATACCGGCGAGGTGCTTTATCTTGTATCCGGATACCGGTCCTATGCAACGCAGGCTTATAGCTTCTCCCATGCAATCGAGCGACGGGGACTCGAAAAGGTCTGCGAGAAAAATGCATATCAGGGCCGTTCCGAGCACAGTCTGGGCCTGGCTCTTGATATTAATACCGCAGACGATCCCGAAATCCGGGATGAATTTGTTGAATCGACAGCCGGCCAGTGGGTTAAGGAACACGGGCACGAATACGGATTTATCCTTCGCTATCCGAGGGATAAAGGATCCATCATCGGATATGGCTACGAGGCTTGGCATTATCGCTTTGTCGGAGTTGAATTGGCTACGAAATTATACGAGTCCGGGCAGACGCTCGAAGAATATTACGGCAAAGAACAGGTTATGCCGGGTTAAGAATCCGAAGCCTGTTTGCCCGAATTCTTCTTCTTTATTTTCCTGACAGGAGATTTCATGAAAAGACTTCGCTGGATCATCGGCATCCTTCTTCTTGTGACAGTATCGACGATTGCCGTCTTCGGGCTGATGCAACGGCCCGCGGCGTCTGCGATGGCGGCTCAAAAAACAGATACCGAAAGTACCCGGACTGATACAACCGCTTCATCGGATGATTCCCTATCGCCGTCAGCGGCAGGCGTCGCCGCTTCCGCAAACACCGCGTCTCCTGCGCCTTCGTCAACACCGGTCCCTACAACAGTTCCGACCCCTACGGCAACTCCAACTCCGACTCCGGTTCCCAAAGAATCCGCCGTCATGACAGGAACACAGAACGGCGGTATTGACTGGTACGGCGGTTATGCAGATCCCCGGACGATTTCTCCGGAAATCATTGCAGATCCGGAGGATGTAACGGTACTGGTCAACAAATATTTCACCCTGCCCGATGATTACGTTCCTGAACTCGTACTCGCCGACTCCTCGAAAAATCAATCTATTCGCCCGGAGGCGGACGACGCCTGGGATCTTATGCGGGCAGCTTGTGAGACAGATACCGGATATACATTGTATTTATGTTCCGGCTATCGTACTCTGGAGGAGCAGGCGGCGCTGTTTTCAACATCCATTTCGAAACAGGGCGTTGAACATGCGATTTCACGTAATGCATATCCGGGACGCTCCGAACACAACCTCGGTCTTGCACTGGATATCAGTACGACCGCTGTCGGATCCATCAGCTATTCTTTCGGGGATACGAAGGCCGGGATGTGGGTCAGCACGCATGCATATCAATACGGCTTCATTCTCCGTTATCCGCAGGACAAGAGCGATATCACGGGTTATGTATACGAACCCTGGCATTACCGCTATGTCGGGATCGATTTGGCTGCAACGCTCTATGCTTCCGGCCAGACGCTCGAAGAATACTATGGAAAAATGCAGGTCCTGCCTGACGAAGGCTGATCCTGCATCTGCACGACAGGAGAATATTATGGATGCAGAAATTGTGGTCAGGAAAGCAAACATTACTGATTTGAGAAACATATGCGATATCTATTCAGCGGCGATCCTGGTCATGGATGACAATCATATTCACCAGTGGGATACGCTGTATCCAAATGAAGATCTGTTGAAGAATGACATTTTGAAGAATCAAATGTATATAGCGGAAATCGAAAATCAAATTGCATCTGTCTTCGTACTGAATCAGGAAAATGACACAGAATATGATAACGGAAACTGGAAATACAAAGATTCTGCCTTTATGGTTGTTCACCGGCTTTGTGTCAATCCACGTTTCCAAAACCAGAGGGTTGGGACAAAGACCATGCAAACGCTGGAAAAAATGCTGAAGCGTGAGGGAGCAGAATCCATACGCCTGGATACTTTTTCGCAAAACCCTTTTGCCCTTCGCATGTACGAAAAACTTGGGTATAGAAGAGTCGGCGAAGCAAACTGGCGGAAAGGTCTATTCTATTTGTACGAGAAAAAAATATGAAAGGAAAGGCAGCCTCTTTTTGAAACTGCCTCTGCCTTTCATTCTTATCCTCTGTTTTCAAGGGCTCGATTCCCCGATCTTTATGCCGTCTCAATGGCCGCAGCCGCTTCGAGTCCGAGTTCCTGGACCGCCCATTCGCGCATTTTGTATTTGAGAATCTTCCCGGCTGCATTCATGGGAAATTCATCCACAAAGGCAATATACCGGGGTGTTTTATGCTTGGCCATGCGGGAACGGACATATTCTTTCAGTTCGTCATCCGTAATGGTTGACCCTTCTTTCCGGATGACGCAGGCCATGATCTCTTCCCCGTATTTCTTATCCGGCACTCCGATAACCTGTACATCTCTGACCTGGGGATGCGTATACAGGAATTCCTCGATCTCCTTCGGATAGATATTCTCTCCGCCGCGGATAATCATATCCTTAATACGCCCCGTAATTTTAAAATTCCCTTCCGGTGTACGGATCGCCAGATCGCCGGTATGCAGCCATCCATCTTCATCAATGGCCGCCTTTGTAGCTTCCGGCATCTTGTAGTAGCCTTTCATAATATTGTACCCGCGTGCTACAAATTCACCCGGGACATTATCCGGCAGCCATTCATTGGTAGCAGGATCGACAATTCCGCACTCGACCCCCGGGAGAGGACGGCCGACAGTTGCGACGCGGACTTCCAGAGGATCTCCGACACGGCTCTGCGTGCAGCCCGGTGAGCTCTCCGTCTGACCGAAAACGATCGTAATGTCCTGCATATTCATTTTGCTGACGACGGCTTCCATGACAGGAATCGGACAGGGCGAGCCTGCCATGATCCCTGTACGCAAATAGGAGAAATCGGTTTTCTCGAAATCAGGGTGTTCCAGAAGTGCGATAAACATGGTCGGAACGCCGTGCATTGCAGTGATTTTCCGCTGTGTAATCGTGGAAAGAACCTTCGCCGGCTGGAAATATTCGATCGGAACCATGGTCGTTCCGTGCGAGACAGAAGCCGTCATAGCCAGAACCAGACCGAAGCAATGGAACATAGGCACCTGAATCAGAAGGCGGTCGGCCGTTGTGAAATCCATGCAGTCGCCAATGCACTTTCCGTTGTTGACGACGTTATAGTGCGTCAGCATAACGCCCTTCGGAAAGCCCGTGGTGCCGGATGTATACTGCATGTTGCAGACTTCATCCTTATCCAGGTCTTTTTGCATGTCGCGCACGGCATTTTCAGGAATAGCGGAAGAAAGAGACTGGGCATCGTCCCAGAAAAAACATCCGGGAAGTCTCGAGTCTACTGTAATCACGTTTTTCAGGTACGGAAGACGGGCACTGGCAAGCTTCCCGGGAACGGAGGAAGCAAGTTCCGGACAGATCTCATTGATGATCTGCACATAATTGGAATCCTTATATCCGTCAATCATAACCAATGTCTGCGTGTCGGACTGTCGAAGCAGATATTCCGCTTCATGGATCTTATAGGATGAATTCACGGTGACAAGCACGGCACCGATACGGACCGCTGCCCAGAACGTCAGAAACCAATGCGGGTAGTTGGTCGCCCAAATGGCGACATGATCGCCCTTCTTAATCCCCATCGCAAGAAACATGCGCGCTGCGACATCCACTTCCTGCAGGAACTCGCTGTATGTGCGGGTATAATCTCTCGTTGTATAAGTAATGGCGCACTGATCCGGGAAAGTTGCGGCCGTCTTCTCAAGCAGCTGCCCAAAGGTAAGGTCAATCAGATTATCTTTCTCGAAAATTCTCTGACCGTCTTCTCTTCGCACAAAACAGCTCACGGATGGTGCGGCCGGGCGCGAAGCATCGATAACAGGCTTTTCGGTCTGCCGCACTTTCGCGTCAATCGCCTTCCCGGCTGTGCCCGCCGCGAAGGATTTTTCCCACATGCGGACGAACGTCAGGAACTGCGGGAAAACAACCGCCGGATCTTCGATTTCGGTTGACCATCTTTTTACCCATTCCAGAGACACATATCCTTCAAATGCATTCTCCTTCAGGAGATTCAGTGTTTCAATCAGCGGAAGATCTCCGCTGCCGGCCAGGCGATAGCGCACCATGCCGTTTGCGTCCATGATGGAATCCTTCATGTGCAGATATCGGATGAGGCTTCCGAGATTCGCCCAGGTTTCGGAAGGCGATTCGTGGAAAAAGCGGTACGGGTGATTGACATCCCAAAGAGCAGCTACAAATGGGCTGGCGACACGGTCCAACAGAGCACGAAGCCGTTTCGTATCCGCATAGACGCCGTTGGTTTCGACCAGCAGCGTGACGTTGTTCGCTTCGGCGGATACCGCGAGTTTTTTAAGAATTTCTGCCACGGCATCATCGTCAACACTGTTCTCCGGTGCCGGATGCGCATCTGCGAGAACTCGAATATAGGGTGCGCCGACGCGCGCAGCCAGCGCGATGTTTTCATTGATTTCCTCAAATGCAACCGCCGCGCCTTCCGGTGAGGACAGCACGCAGTTAGATGAGAAACAGGAAATGGAGATCTTGAGCTTTTCAAGCGCTTCCATGGTCCGGTCAATTTCACCGGGTAAAAACGGCTTCGTACGGGCTGCAGTAATTTCTTCTCCGAGACCGCGAATTTCGATGCCGGAATATCCAAGATCATATGCCATCGTGTAAATTTCTGTCCATGTCCAGTCCGGACATCCAAGGGTAGAAAAAGCAAGTTTCATAGCCATAATTGATACCCTCCAGGAACTTCCTTGTTATTGATTTCGAAAGACATGAATATAGCCAGAATATAATAAATACGATGACAAATCAAACGCTATCGCAATAAAACGGAAAAGACTATTTCCCGAACAGACCTTTCTTCTCTTCGATCTTCACGACGGAATATCCGGCGTCCTCAACGGCTTTTTTAAGCGTATCATCCGAGACGGATGCATCAGCGACAACCGCCGCACTTTTACTCTTTAAATCCACGGAGGCCTTCACGCCGTCGACTGCATTCAGTGCCTTTTCTACTCGAGCCTGACAATGTCCGCAGGTCATTCCATCAATTTTCATGATCCTTTTCATATGGGGTCCTCGCTTTCCATTTTGTCATCCGCGGGTCGAATCCCACACGGACCTATTGCCATTTTGCGGGTATATCCGGTTATGAGCCGGCGCTGCAGCGAAAGGAGTTCGTTCTGTTCGTGTGATGAAAGAATATTACTTCCCTGTCTTAGGCTTCGTGTCTGCGGCGGGCTTTACAGCGGCGGGCTTTTCAGCTGCCGCAGGAGGCGTAACGGGTGCAGCTGCAGGAACCGCTGCAGGCTCAGCCACCGGTGCCGGTTCCGTATCCGAAACCGGAGGCGTTGACGGTACGAAGGTCCGTTTGCTTAATTCCGATTCCAAAGCAGACTTATCTGCGATCGAGACGCCCAGTTTCTCGAGCGAAATAAATTTGAGAAGTGCGTCGAGGATACTTCCCGTTCCGCTATTTCCTTCTTCATTTGAACCGCCGCCCATGTTAACCACGGTCTTCGGAACGATGTCGACTTTCGAATTCTTGATCGCGTCGGTAAGTTTGTCGGCCACTTCCTGAATGATCCGGTACTCGGCACCGCCGTAAGCTTTAACCTGCGCATCGATTGCGTTAGCCTTGGCAATACCGACGTTCTGTTCTTTGGATGCTTCCGCTTCTCCTTCGAGACGAATACGGGTGTTATGTGCTTTGGCAAGAGCCACGATCTGATTGGCCTCCTGCTCCGCCTTGCTTGCAAGAGCTGCACCGCTGTTGCGTTCGACTTCGATCTGGATCTTGGACTTGGT